>JAPPIL010000107.1 GCA_028877195.1 Pseudomonadota bacterium | reverse complement strand
GCGACTAACGTCTCTCCGCATACAAACAAAAATAGGCATTACTTATGCAACAAAGTCGGGGCAACACCATACCCCGCCTTGGCAGCCAAAATTATATTGCTAAAACAGCAAGGTATAGTGCTGGTTTTAGCGCTTGCACCAATTGAACACCTTGCCGTCTGTCTGACTGGTCAGTAAAATGAAAATAACAGTGTCTAACAAAAATAGTTGGGGGTGGCTATGGTCAGGGTTCTGCTATTTTCCTTTATCATTATGCATGGTGCAGGGCTTTATGCCATCACGAGTAATACTCATGACCATCATCATCACGGCATTGAGGGCGGCGAGCAACTAGGCAAACATGTAGTCAGGCCGCAGACCGTGGAGAGCAACTTCAAGAGTTCTTCGCACATGCAGACACGGTTGGACAGCTTATCGGGAGCGGTGCGGTTCATCAGCATTGCTAGCACAATCAGTCCCACAGTTCGGACGCATGCGTTGAATTCCTACCAAGAGGTTATGCATAGCTTTGTCCGTGAGCATGTGGTTATGCTGGGTGTCGATGTATCAGATTTACGCCTAAATGACACTTCAACATTGATAACTGACGATGTAGCGTTCTTCAAATACGATGTTTATCGCGACGGTATTCAAATCGAAGACGCAAGTCTGCTGTTTCGCTTCAAGCAGGGCAGACTTTTACAGGTTGTGAACTACAGTTTTGCTGAAGCAAGCGATGGCTATGGCAGGCAAGCACTGTTAAGCGATCGAGAACTAAAACACATGCTTGTGGGAGCATTCGGTGAGATTGAGGCTAGCCACAGCGGTAAGTTTTATCGGATCAATGGTGTCGGCAATGGTTATGAACTTCAGCTAGTCAAGCAATTCAATGTTAAGCGCGGCGATGCAACCTACATCGTGCAGGTGAATGCCCATACAGGCGAAATTTACGAGGTCATGCCTAGCAAGTATCATGCGCGCGGAGTCGCGAGGGCAGAAGTTTATCCCCGCTATTACGGCGATGCACCATCGATCAATCCTTTATCAGGCTTGTTTATCGACACCGATACGGTGGAGAACAGGTTAGATAAGGAGTGGTTCATCATCACGAACAAGCAAGGTGAGTTCAATGTTTCGGACAGTCAGCTTCCTTCCATCAAAAAACTGAACGGCTTGAAGGTCAGGATAAACAACCGCACAGGTGATAATGCGGTGTCAGGCGAATCAGAGTTGGTCAATGGTGCTTACCAACTGGTGGTCAAAAGTTCTACCGACACTTTAGCGAGCAACAATAAGATCGCGGCTCAAACATCGGTCTATTATCATCTTGATAAGTTGATCAATGTTGTCTCCAAGTATATCAATCCATTTTGGATGCAGTTGCCGATGGTAGCAAACACCAACCTTGAGCAGACCTGTAATGCTCACTATGACACGCTGATGTCTACAGTTAACTTTTATTCAGGCAGTGAGCGGTGTGCGAACACTGGTTTGATCGCTGATGTTATCTATCATGAGTGGGGTCATGCTCTAGATGCAAAGACTGGTGGCATCACCGACGGTGCGTTTTCGGAAGGGTTTGGTGATATAGTCTCTATGTTGATGACTGGTTCAAACATTATTGGCAAGGGATTCTTTCTTGAAAATGACGAGCCGATTCGTGATTTAGCGCCAGATAGGGTTTACCCACGTGATTTTGCGAATGAACGCCGCACGATTCATACCGATGGTTTAATTATTGGCAGTACCTTTTGGGATTTGTTTGAATCTTTCAAGGGTGCTTATACGGAGGAAAAGGCGTTTGATTTGGTGCGCAACTATGCGTTCAAGATGGTCTATAGCGTTGAGCGTTTCACGGATGTTTACGATGTGTTGTTGATACTTGATGATGATGATGTCAACCTAGAGAACCTGACTCCAAACTTTTGTATGATCAATAAAAATTTTGCTGACCATGGGTTAGCCACCCATAGTTCAGACTGTAGTTAGTTTAAGGCGTGTCGCCATTTGTTAAGCGAAATGGCGACAAGATCTAACCAGCACAAGCCTTGATGAGCCGACTCAAATAACCCGCACTTCTTACGAGGGACAGTGCAGCTTTAGTGTCAGACGAGGATGACGTAAAAAGGTTCTCGTAAAGGTTATTCAGAGACGTTAGCGGCGGTTGTCGCAGCCTTCAGTTCAAGCATTTTCTTTCTCTTTCGCAGCGCTGCTCTTCTTACATTTCTGCTGCATTGCTTACAACGCGCCATGCCTTTTCGGTGCGCTAGTTGTTTCTTGCCGCACCTGATGCAAATGTGCGGGATGGTTCTGTAGATAATCTGCGGTTGAACAGGGTTTTCATTCACAGCAAGACGACGCATTCTCTTGTCGATTAAATCTGCGCTCATGATAATCGTTTTAGAAGTATCAGTCTAGCTTAACCAACATATCCGATAAATCGGTTAATCAGATAATTGAGGCACGATAGAGGTGCTTATCAACGACTATCTGGCAACAACTTTTGTTCAAAAAACCCCATCGCAAAACTTACCGATAACTGAAATTTTTGCTGGTCATTCTAGCTACTTGGTATCAACA
>JAPPIL010000251.1 GCA_028877195.1 Pseudomonadota bacterium | reverse complement strand
GCAGGGGGATGCATCCCCCTGAAACAAACAGTCATTCTGTGTAGTTGTATGTGCCGACGCGGTTATGTGCCTACTGTGAAGTGTAGTTATGCAACAAAGCCGGTAGCGCACCTTTGTAAGAGTAAGGAGAGCCGATGCGTTTTGACTACAGTCATCCAGAGATTCAGTCAATCTATGACCAACCATTGCCGCGCCTCTGTCATCAAGCACAAGCTATTCATGCTGAAAATCACCCAGACGATCAGGTGCAGCTATGTTCATTGCTATCTATCAAAACAGGTGGATGCCGTGAGGACTGCGGCTACTGCCCCCAGAGTGCTCATCATGACACTAGCCTTTCCTCGTCGCCCTTGCTGGATGTTGACACAGTGGTCGCACAAGCAAAGTCTGCTAAAGAGGGGGGAGCAACGAGGTTTTGTATGGGAGCAGCATGGCGCTCGCCACCAGCGCGAGAGAAGTTGTTTCAACAGTTGCTCGATATCGCGACTGCCGTTAATGCATTGGGCATGCAGGTATGTATGACTCTCGGCATGCTGACAGCTGAACAGGCACGTCGCCTCAAAGCCGCAGGTGTCTATGCCTACAACCATAACCTTGACACTTCGCCAGAGTATTATCCGCAGGTAATTTCAACTCGCACCTATGAGGAACGTTTACAGACACTTAAGCATGTGCGAGCGGCGGGAATGACTGTCTGTTGCGGTGGTATCATCGGTATGGGTGAAGAGAAGAGTGATCGCATCGGTTTACTTCAGCAACTAAACATGATGAACCCACACCCTGAAAGCGTGCCGATCAATCTACTCGTGCGTGTTGCTGGCACTCCGTTTGCGGATAAATCCAGCATTGATATATTTGAGCTTGTGCGCACGATCGCCACTGCCCGCATCATCATGCCGCTCAGTAAAGTGAGGTTATCGGCAGGACGCACAGAAATGTCTGATGAAGCGCAGGCAATGTGCTTTATCGCTGGTGCTAATTCAATTTTTACAGGTGATAAACTCCTTACCACTGAAAACCCCGAAACTAGCAAAGACATGCAATTGCTGCAGCGACTGGGGCTAAAAAGCGCTCGTGGCTGATAGCTATCTTAAAACAGCTATCACTGCTCGTCTTCGCCAGATCAAAGCACACGACAACTATCGTTCTTTGCGGTCGCCGCTTTCATATCCCGATGGCGAGGACTTTATTGACTTGAGTCATAACGACTACCTGTCATTGCGTGCCGATAAAAATTGGCAAGCAGAACTATGGGAACATTGCCGCGGTCTCCCTTGTGGTGCGGGTGGGAGCAGACTGTTGGGCGGTGAGTTTTTTGCTTTACAGGAGCTTGAAGCGCAATTTGCAGAATTTAAATGCGCACCTGCGGCACTGTATTTCAATTCAGGCTACGCTGCTAATGAGGCGTGCTTACCAGCGCTGGCGGTAGCATTGGAGGATAGCCACTTTTTCTCCGATGCTCGTAATCACGCTAGCATTATCGATGGGTTTCGGCTCGCTAAAATCCCTGCCAACAAGCGCACGATTTATCCGCACTTGGATATGAATGCTTTAGAGCATGGACTACGGCAATCGAGTGCCAAGCTCAATGTTATTATTACTGAATCTATCTTTAGTATGGATGGTGATATGTGTGATTTGCCGTTGCTGATGTCTTTAGTGGCTAGGTATCGTGGTCTATTGGTTGTTGATGAAGCGCATGCGGTTGGTGTTAGGGGCGAGCGTGGTGCGGGGCTAATTGAAGAGCAGGGCATTGCTCATGAACAGATTATCTCGATCAATACCTGTGGTAAAGCGCTTGGTGTTTGCGGGGCATTCGTTTGTTCGCCCGTGTGGTTCAAAGATTACCTCATCAACACCGCAAGACCTTTCATATTTACCACCGCCCCTTCGCCTTGGATTGCTGCCGCGTTGAGTGCGACCTTGCCTCGCATCCAACAGCTTAATTTTAAACGCACCCAACTACGATTGTTTGCTGACCATATCCGAGCCGAGCTACGAGCTAAAGGTTTTGACACGGGCAAGAGTTGCACGCAGATAATCCCTGTGCTTGCCACCAGCTCCACCCAAGCCTTGTCCTGGTCAAAGGAATTGGCTCGACAAGGCATCATTGCTCCAGCTATTCGACCGCCAACTGTCGCACAACCACGCCTGCGTCTGTCGGTGTCGGTGTAACCTGGAGGCATGCCCTTTGCGGGCAGGGCAACAGTTGTCAACATGCACGCACTAGGCTATAAAGTTCCCGCTATCCTCGCACCTGTAGCTCAGTTGGATAGAGCAACAGGCTTCGAACCTGTAGGTCGGGCGTTCGAGTCGCTCCAGGTGCGCTTTACATGCCAATATGCAGAATCCGACCTCACCCGTGTTGAGCGAGGCGGGGTTCTTGAGGATAAATTGCAGGCGGACTTCTGCCTTGTCCACGCGTTTAACGATGACTTTCGCAAACATCTGCCGATAGGTAGACATGAGTGAGACCGTATCTTTAACAGTCTGGATAATGTGTCCACTTTTTCGGGGGGCAACACCAGATACTGGCAACCCTAAGTTGATGCTGTCGTTTATTTTTGAGCATAAGTCGCACCAAGACCCTAATGCCA
>JAPPIL010000055.1 GCA_028877195.1 Pseudomonadota bacterium | reverse complement strand
AAAAAATAGGAATTACTTATGCAACAAAGCCGGCAACATCCGCAAAAGTGGGCGCATTATTCCATGCGTTCACGCCACAGTTCGCCGTAGTTGTTGGCTAACACGGCATCTTGTCCGTCAATCTTCAGCAGTTGTTGGCGGGTCAAAGGTATCTTGCCACTCGGTGTGTCAAGCATATAGCGAGGGATTGCGAAGCCACTTACCTTACCCTGCAGCGAGTCCATTATCGCTAACCCAGTGCTGATCGGCACACGCAGATGCTCGGTGCCGACGACGAGATGGGGATGGAACAAGTAGTAGGGGCGCACACGAGCATAGACCAGTTGCTTAAGGAGTCGTAACATCTTGTCATTATCAGCATTGATGCCCCGCAGTAATACTGTTTGGTTGCTGACTGGCACACCATTCTTAAGCAAAATGTCAATACCATGACAGGCTTCAGGTGTAAGTTCTTCGGCGCAGTTGAAATGGGTGTTCAGCCAAATCGGATGATGTTTAGCAAAAATTTCTCCCAACGCCGCGGTCAAACGATAGGGAAGAGTTACAGGCACACGCGTGCCAAAACGAATTATCTCAACATGTGGGATGGTTCGTAGTTCAGAGAGCAAGGCATCAAGACTGGCATCGGTTGCCAACAAAGGGTCGCCGCCCGTGAGCAAGACATCACGAATTTTGCTGTTGCTCCTGATATAGTCGATGCCACGTGCGATAATCCGCCGATTAAAATGCAGACCCTGCTCATCATCACGACGCTTGCGAAAACAGAAACGGCAATAGATTGGGCATAGTTGTGCGACACAAAAGGCTACACGGTCGGGATAGACATGCACTACTTCCGCAACAGGGGAATGATGTTTTTCTTGTAACGGGTCTGCGATGCCATGCTGATCAAGACATTCTTCTTGACGTGGCAACAGCTGGAGACGCACAGGACAAGGGTTTCGTTGCGCATCATGCCGATAGCGCATCAAACTCATCGCATAGGGAGTGATAGCGATATTAAAAATTTTGTCGTTTTGAAAACCTTGTTCCTCCGCCGCGTCAAGCGCTACAAAAACGCTGGCTTCAGCCGCGGTGCGAATTTGATTTTTCATTTGCCAACGCCAATTAGCAAAACGAGCAGGCGATACCCCAAGCTTCATTGCGGTTGTGGCTGTAAGAGAATTTTTATCGCTGCTAAAGATTTGGAAATCTGACATGGTTGCCTCTATGGGGCTGCTTGTTTCAAGGGGATGCTACCTTAAAACCCATCCATATTCCTAAACCATTGACGCTAACTTATCCATCCACTTTGCTACTCACCTGGCCAGACCAACAACAAAGGCTAACATGGGCTGGGTTACTCCGTTACCTCGCACGTGCAGGTACCATCATGGTTTTGTAGATTCCGCGGTTGACACATGACAGAGAACAATGGTGGGTAACCACCACCACATGCCTGTGTGTGGTAGCCACCAATACGAGCGCCTTCACATGACTTTTTTAAGTGAGCCACAACCTCATCTACTGTGAGACAGCAGTCGTTATTTAAATCTTCATCCTGCCAGTTAGTCCTGCCGTGAGCCCTATCTTGGCGAAGATTACAGCCATTGCATGGGCTATCAGTATCTGGGCATTGGGTTGTGTTTGGAAGCGGAGGCAAAGGCAGAGGAGGTGTTGGAGGAAGAGGAGGTGTTGGAGTTGGTAATGGCAATGCGGGTTTAGGTGGGCATGATCCGGATACGGCGGGGCAGCTTGAAAGAGGTGTTGGCACATCTCCTGCTAACGGCTCTGGAGGTTTTTGTGGCTGTGAATTATCCGAGCTATAGGGATTGAATTTTTCAGAGGAACAGCCTGCCAAACCGATAGCAAGAAGTAAACCGATGAGTGATGCGTGTAGTGTTATGATGATTTTCATTTTTATGCTCATATTACTTAAAATATCACCAATCCACTATTCGGCGTTTTTTTTTGCTTTAGTTTTGATGGGTGGTTGACAAATATAGCGGGTATTCCAAGCGGTTAGGTGCTAAACTTCTCACCTAGAAACGAACACAGGAATACGCATGTCGTTACGCGCTCTACACAATGCTTTATTTATGGCGGTCTTTAACAACCATGCCCAGCTTGCGACCAAGATACTCAAACATTTGCTTGGTAAGGAGGGTGCGGCAAAGCTTGATTTTCGCACGTTGAAATTTGATGCGACCGTCTTTAGCGATGTTGAGGGCAATGAACGACGTGCTGATGCGATTATTTCGGTGATGAGCACAAGGGGGTGCAGGGGGCTTTGTTGCATAACTGAATTTATCCACGAAAGCATTGTGGTGAGTGTATAACAGGTGATCGCATAGATATTTATGCCACTGGAGTGGTGCATCTCTCCAGATGCACCACTCCAGTGGGTTAAGCCTGCCGTATCGTTGTCATACTTGCCTTTCAGTCTTACCTTTGTATCGCTCCAGACTTAACGACTTGTTTGTTTGCGGGGGATGCTTCCCCCGCAGGCCCCCTCCTAAACCTCTTGCTACACACTAACTTGCCGTTGCTTCACCAGTTATGCAACAAAGCCGGTGCAGGGGGCTTTGTTGCATAAGTAATGCCTATTTTTTATGCGAGGAGCGTGAGCTTCGC
>JAPPIL010000144.1 GCA_028877195.1 Pseudomonadota bacterium | reverse complement strand
CTACAGTTGCAACCAAAGATTGAGTATGGCTATCTGGCATTGGCATCGTTGCATGAAGCGTTGGATGAGTTGGATGAAGCAAAAGTTTATCTGCGCAAGCTTGCTGCGGCGGTTGCCAAGCCATCTTTATCTTGGCGCTATTATTTGTTGCGAGCAAGGATTAACTTAACACCAGACACGGTTGACAGATCATTAGCAATGTTGCGCACGGCGCTGCTTAAACAAGATGCGCTCATGGCTGTTGTTGTGCCACATGTTATTTTGCTGCTTGAATTCAAACATGCTGACAACCTTGAGCTACTACCCGCAGCGATTGAACACTGGCGACAGTTGCGCCCGCACCCCCTTTATCGCCAATATCTTGCCACCTTTAAATTAGAGCAGGGCGACTATCGGCAAGCACTGTTGGAATTCAAAAGCATTCTGGCTAGCGACCCCACCAACAACAATGCGAAACTCAATATCGCGCTTATCTCCTACAAGTATTTGAACCAACAGCAAGAGGCAAAAGCTATCTTTACCGCTCTTGCAGAGGATGCAAGCATCAGTAAGCAAGAACAGTCGGCGCTCAGCGTTCATCTTGGCAATATCTTTTTGCAGGAGAAGAATTATCCAAAAGCTCAAAAGCATTTCATCCGCACTCTGACATCACACGCAGATGGCAGTATGATGCTGGAGTATGTTTTTGTCCTTTACCACAGTCAAGGCTTGCATCGTCAGCTGACCAGTTTGATTAAGAAGTTGAATATTGAAATGCCTGGTTACCCGCGCAACTATGCCTTGCTTGGCGACCTTTATGCCGACTACATCAAAGACTACCCTAGCGCCATCGAGGCCTACAGCAATGCCCTGCTGCTTGACCCGTCGCTCGGCAAACTTTATTCAGCACTGGGGCTGTCCTACTACAAACTTAATAACCTTGATCAAGCCTTGACGATGTTCCGTAAAGCGAGAACATACGATAGTAGCGATGCGGTTTCTTTTTACAACGAGGCTTGTGTCTATGCGCTACTTCAAAGAAAGCACGAAGCACTTGCTTCCTTACAGCGGGCGATTGAGTTGGATGAGGGGTTGAAACATCATGCCATACAAGATGCTGATTTCGATAATATCAGGTCGTTACCGATGTTTGATACGATAGTGTTGAATTGACGATTACCTTCATGCCAGCGGTTTAAGTCATGTTGAACATCTTGAGCTGCGCCTTGCGACGCTACTTTAATAGAAAGTTCCTCGCTTTTCAGACCAGCCTGTATTAACAGCTGACAACTGATGAATCTAGCCGCGCAGATAGAGGCACATGCCCGTGCCCCGCAGTTTCGTATCAACCCTAGTCTGGTGCAAATGCGGCGGGTATTGTCTGCTAACCCAGTGCTTAACCTCCAAGCGCCGACAATCATTATCGGTGGCACAAACGGCAAAGGCACGACTGCAGGCTACTTATTCACCCTTTTGCATAAGCATTTGAAGCTGAAGGTCGGGTTATACACTTCACCGCACCTGCATCATTTCCATGAGCGCATCCAGCTTTCACATGTTGCCGTCAATGACGAGCTGCTTGCACAACATTGGCGTGCGTTAGTAGCGACGACCGCCACCGAGAGTGCATTGAGTTTTTTTGAATGGGCAACATTGCTCGCTTTTTACACCTTCAACACCCATGCTACGGACATCAATATTTTGGAGGTCGGACTAGGCGGGAAGTGGGATGCTACCAATATCGTTAACCCAATAGCTGCCGTGCTTGTATCGCTTGGACAAGACCATCAACGACTGCTTGGCAACACTTATCGCGAGATACTAGCCGATAAAATCGCCATCACGAGACGACAGCGCCCACTGTTTTGGGGCAATCAAGGGTCAGGCGCTAACGATCCCATGGTCAAAGCGCTTATCCAACAAGTTGTTGCGGAAAAAAACATTCAACTCTATCGGTTTGGTGTGGACTTTTTTTTGCGAGCGACAGGGGTTTATCAACAAGACATGCGGATAATTACCCTACCTGCTTCTGTTGTCAGTGCGCCGCCGTTTTTGCAGAATAATTTTTGTCTTGCAGCAGCGGTTTGGCATTGGTATCGCAGCAACTACTCACAACCTAAAAATTATGAGCACTGCCCTGTAGTTGACACAACAAACTATCTGCCTACAACCATCGTCGGTCGTTGCCAGCACCTGCGGCTTGCGGGGCGTGAGGTTATCACTGATGTGTGCCACAACATCGACGGAGCGCTGATGTTTAGTTCTTATCTGCGCCAGCGCCAGCGCAAGCTCACGGGGTTTGTCTGTCTATTGGCGGATAAAGATATTGCGGAAATTTTGGCAATCCTCGCCACTTGTTTACAACCGTTGTATTTTTTCTCGCTGTCAAACATACGGGCGGCGGCACAAGCACAGTTGCCTAAAGGTTTTCAGCGCAACTTTTACGCTGATTTCAACCGCGCTTGGCAAGCGGCAAACCCAACAGGCACGGTCGTCATCTGCGGTTCTTTCTACGGTCTTGATGCTGCTCTTACTTATTTGCGTAATGGTAAAGCAGAGTTGCCATAAGGCATCAGCCACGAATTTTCTCCTTTTTTTCTTGCGGAGGGCTTTCCCCCCTCCACGAAACGTGCCAAAAGGCACGTTTCGCCCCCC
>JAPPIL010000031.1 GCA_028877195.1 Pseudomonadota bacterium | reverse complement strand
GCGGCCCCCCCCCCCCCCTATAAAAAAATAGGCATTACTTATGCAACAAAGCCAGGAATTCCCCCCCTTCTCGTATCCAAAAAACACAAAGCCCCTACTCTCCATCCATGAATCTGACAAGTTCTTCGTGCATCACCAGTATCATGCTGTTGGTGGGGGGGATCGCATGTTGCTTATCGCCTAAATTCTCTCGCCAAATTTCAGCGACCGTGTAGGCGACGTTAGCAAGATTGTTGCGCAACCTTTCATCAATGACTGATAATTCATCCTGCGCATTCAGGTGGCGAACATACAGTTTTGCTAACTTTTCAATTTTCAAGAAATCCGCCAACAAATAGGTGGGTAAATTCGCCTGCTTTGCCACTCTTTCAATATCGGCAACTAAATGCGTTCCCCCGACCATTTCCAGTTTTTCATTGTCAAACACATAGCGGATAAGGTTGTAGGTGATAACGTTGAACATTTCCCAGGCATAGTCGCTGATATGGTAAGCGTCAGCGATATACTGCACCAAGAGTCCCGCGAGGTGCTCATCTTTTTTATAGCGCTTGCGTGCGATCTTAAGCAACAATTCCAACGGTTGATAAGCTACCTCTGCTCCCGACTGTAAATCAATGGTATTGGTTAAGCGCACACTTTGCACCGCACCGTCAGCAATGCGGCAATCATATTCTAAAAAATAAGCATAGAACCTACGCATCACTACTACCGATTGACACGCCTTCACCTCCTTTGGCAATGAGATGCTTTTGATGCCGTCAGGCAGATAGTTGTCCTTGTCATTGAGGTGATAAATACCATCGGTAATGATGGTTGCGGTATTGGCAAAGTAAAAATTATCCTGCTTACCAGCGGCAATTTGCCTTGCTAGTCGCTTGATAAGCAGATTGGGGCTGTCTGGGAAGTAGTGATGCAAACGTTTGCCGATAATCCGCACCGAGCTTTTGCTCGCCTTATACTTTGCCGCTATTACGACTTGGCTGACCGCCACACTGACTATCACGCACAGAGGCAGAACTATCGCCCTGATGGTCAGTATGCTTGCCCTGTGGTCGAAGACAGGAATAAACGCCTTGCTATCCATTGGGGTAGAGCGAGTAGCATGCCATGCTTATTTACACAACAATTTTCGCAGCAGGGTGGTAACTTTACCTTACAGATAATGATCGCTATAATGTTGAGCAGAGGTCGAATTACAGAATTGTTGGGGTTGGTTGGATTGATCAACAGTCTCTCAATGGCTTTGTGGTTTCTCGTTTCGTCTTTTATCAGCACTGAATTACTGGCGAAGACGAAGAGAGTCGCTGTCATCTCGCATCGGGGCGGGATGGGCAATTACCCGCAAGGTTCTTTCGCCGCCATCGACCATAGTTTAGCAATCGGCGTTGATGTAATCGAGTTAGATGTGCGGATGAGCTTTGATGCCATTCCAATCATTTACCACGACAGTGAAGTCAATACCCGTCTCTGTCGATACGAGAGCAGAACAGAGCAACCAGCATCGCTTCGCATTGATGAACTATCCTATGCCGAGATTCAACGTTTCCGTTGCGGTGGCAATGGCAATGCTAAATTCCCCAACCAAATACCAGCAACTGAACGCATACACAGTTTGGACATAATGCTTGCTCATATCGTCTCGTATGACCAGCAGGTTCAACTCATGCTGGAACTCAAGCCAATCAAGCGCAAGCGTGGTCGCACATTCATCAATCGGGTGCTTCAAACTTTGCATAAGCACGACATGGCTGCACGCACTAATATCCAATCAAGACATCCACAATATCTGCGTATTGTTGACCAGACAGCAGACCAACTTGGGATAGAACTTCTCAAGGGCTACACGGCTTTGCCGATGCAATTGTCCCTAAAAATCGGTCATCTACGGAGATGGTTGCCGTATCTATTTAGAGGTGAGCTAGTCTACTTTACGGCCAATGACCCAGAGCAGTGGGATAAACTCCTGAAGAGTGGCGCAACTGGCATTATTACCGACTACCCAGATAAATTGCAGCAGTATCTTGCCGAACAGCCGTAACCATCACGCTCTGTCTGTGGTTGCTTGTGCGCTAGCAGTGTCCATTGCTCCATTACCTCTGTTTGCTAAGTCCACCACCAACACTAACTCTGTATCCGCATGTCGCCATGACGATACAAACTTTCGTTGTGTGCAGTGGGTTAAAAACTACGATGGCGATACGATTACCGTTAATATCCCGCGTGTGCATGTGGTGTTTGGCAACAAGATTAAAATCCGCGTCAAGGGCATTGATACTCCTGAAATCAGAACGAAAAACAGCTGTGAGAAGAAGAAGGGACAAGCAGGGCAACAGTTCGTTGAACGCTTGTGTAGCAAGGCACGCCGCATTGACCTGACTAATGTCGCAGGCAAGGATAACTTTGGTCGTCTGCTCGCTGATGTTGTCTGTGATGGCAAGTCAGTAGCTGCCGAGTTGCTTAAGAAACAACTCGCTTATCGCTACGATGGCAAAAAGAAACCCAATAATCTTGACTGGTGTAAGCCTTTATCGCCGCACCTACTGAAGTAATTGTCGTGGTGTTGCTCCGGCTTTGTTGCATAACTAACATCTCTCCTTTTTAGTATGCGGAGGGCTTTCCCCCCTCCGCACCTCCCCCCTCTTCCATCTT
>JAPPIL010000214.1 GCA_028877195.1 Pseudomonadota bacterium | reverse complement strand
TTTTTTAAAAAATAATTTTTTTTTAATTATTATTTCTTTTTTTTTTTTTTTTTTTGGGGGGGCCCCCCGGCCGGGCCCCCCCCCCCCCCCTATAAAAAAAAATAGGCATTACTTATGCAACAAAGCCCCAAATACCCCCTATGTTATGAGCAAGGTATCGAAATTAAAGTTTTGCTTTACTGCTGACGATAGCCTGCGCGAGGGCTGGATATTCAAAAAGGTTAAGGCATGCGAAAAATTTGCTTGGCATTGTTGCTATGCTCTTCTGTCGTAGCTTGTATCATTGAGCAGAAGAGCGAGGGTAAATTTGCTGCAGCTTTCGCAGCGTCTATGCGTATTGCCGCACGCAACTCCGATGCCTATATTAAGAAAGTCATAGCAACCACCCATCAGGCAATCATCAGTAACGACATCAGCAAACTAAAATCCCTATTCAGTGGACAAGACAGTTCTACTGCCATCAGAGCCTATCGTGATTTCGTTGACGATAAACTCCAGGCAAGTGCTTCCATCGGCAAGATTGTGGATATCCTCATCAGCGATTACAACCCTCAGCATGGCGGCAAGCTCACAACTAGCAATAATCGAGCTATGCTTGGCTTTGCTAAACAAGTGGACGATGCAACCGCTGCTCTTGATGTCCATATTAGCCTAATGCGCGAGGAACATACCGATCTGCGCCGACTCATCGCAGTCAACACCGACACACGTGCTTTGGGGAGAATTGCCTCCGCATGGCGCGAAGCAAGCAATAGCAACCAACGTCTCATCGCTCGCAAGATTGATTATGTTACTTACCAACGCCAAGTTATTGAACAGGTTGGCAAGCAAGAATGGGTTTACGGCAGGGACAAATTTCCGACAACACTAACTAATACGCAGCGTGAGTTTTTAACCAAAGAAAAAATTTGGAGTAGAGAAAATCTTCAAGATGCGGTGCTCAAACGTTTAGCGACCATCAGGCGCATCAACGATGCTAGCACTACGTTTCTTACTAATCCAACCACTAAACGCACTCTTGAACGAGAAGCAAGTTTGCGCCAAGAGATCGAGCTGTTGCTTGATGTCGATAATAAGTTTTTGCGACAATTAAACTAACTCATCCCCGCAGGAGCATCACATGGCTAGCTTAAGACCGAAGTTGCGCATGTTCCTTACGGTCGCCGTTTTTGGTGTGCTACTGTTCGGTATTTGCCTAGCGTGGCTGGCTGATACGATGATTGCTAGACACAGCGATGCCCTTGATGCGATCGTCAATCACCAAGATAAAGACAATACCCGTATCTATGCCAATGATGGCAAGGTAATCGCTGAAGTTTATTCGGAGTTTAGCGTTTATGTGCCTTACGCAGAAATTCCGCAAATTATGATTGATGCAGTTATCGCTATTGAAGACAGGAATTTTTTCCAACATGCTGGCTTTGATGTCAAGGCTGTCTTGCGGGCGGCAATTCAGAATTTGAAAAAAACCAAAATCACCCAAGGTGGTAGCACGATTACGCAACAGTTAGTGAAAAACTACAGTCTAACAAGGGAAAGAACCTGGCAACGCAAAATCAAAGAGGTCTTCCTAGCTTTTGAGCTTGAGCGCATCTTGCCGAAAGAGCAAATACTTGCCGTCTACCTCAACAATCTCTATCTCGGCAATCGTGCTTACGGGATCGGCGCAGCAGCAGGCAGATATTTTGGCTTGCCACTTGCTAAACTCAACGCCGCCGAGCTGGTGATGATCGCAGGTTTATTTCGTTCCCCCAACCGCGATAACCCGCAACGTTCATTAGCGCGAGCGAAGCTTCGCCAACAACAGGTGCTCCAAGCCTTGCTTGCCAGCGGCAAGATAACCGCACACCAAAAACAAAGCATTGAACGCATGCCACTACGGTTCAAAGAATATGTGCCACAACGGACGAGTATTGCACCGCACTTCGTTGATCATGTCATCAAAGAATCGGAAAAAATTTTAAACGTTTCATCAATTAAAGATCAAGGCTACCGTATTCACACAACGTTAGACCTCAATAAACAACTATTGGCTAATCGCATCACCCAAGACATTGACACGCTTACCAGCGTTGCTAAAGGCATGGAGGTCGGTTTAATCAGCGTCAATCCTCGCAACGGTCATATATTGGCGATGATCGGTGGTCGGGATTATCAGCAATCAAAATTCAACCGTGCCACGCAAGCCCTACGACAGCCAGGTTCGGCGTTCAAACCGATTGTTTACTCGTATGCATTGATGAATGGTATCGCTTGGAGTGATATGGCTTTTGTTGCTCCTGTTAGCGTTGACGAATACCGCCCACGTGAACAGCGCAATGAAATCATGCGTGAAACTACTCTTTATCGCTCTTTTTACAAGTCCTTGAACTTACCAGTGGTTGAGCTTGGCAATAAACTTGGTATCAAACGGGTCATCAAGCATGCACAGCGGTTTGGTATTAACACGGCATTGAAGGATGAGTTGGGCACTGTGCTTGGTAGTTCGGAGATTCGTATAACCGAGATGGCAAATATCTATTCGGTGTTCGCCAATGCGGGTAAATTGACTCGTCAAAGTGCGATAACCAAGATAATCGATCGGCATGGCAAAACTGTCTATCAACTCAAGCCAGCAACCGACAGAACAGATACAATTATCAGTGAACAGATAAGTTTTTTGATGACCAGCGCTATGCAGGATGTATTTCACCGCGGCACCGCTAGTAAATACCGTCGTTTCCATACTTGGGCGGCGGGCAAAACAGGAACATCGGATGCCGCCAGAGATAATTGGTTTTGTGGCTTTAGCAGCGATCTTGTAACTATTGTTTGGTTAGGTAGCGATAGCAATGCTAGCAACAGTGGCAGTGCTTTTGGTGCGACAGTTGCCTTACCGATTTGGGCGGCATTTATGGCAAAAGCCGTGCCACCACAAGCAAGACAGGGGTTTGATGTCCCTGATGGTGTAGATGTTGCTAAAGTTAATCCGCGTTTCGGCAACATCGACTCCAAGGGAGTGCGCATGTATTTTCTGCATGGCAAAGTGCCGAGCAACAAACATTCGCCCTTCCAGTCCTTGACTGAAAAGCAAGAGTATCGGGGGCTATTCAAGTGGAACTAGTAAGACTATCGTTGTTGATAGCGCTATTGGCATGTGTTGGGATCAATGCTTGTGCACACCGTGAGGATTTAGCGGTTGGGTATAGCGAGATAACGGTAATCAATAAGCATCGTCTGCGGGTACCGACTGCTAGCGAGTCGGTGCGGATATTTTAACCGCATAAAACCGTTGTCGTGTTGCTATCTGAACAAAACCCACAATATAAGCAACTCATCAAGGTGATAAATTTATACAGACGACATCATCACAAGCATCTGAAGCTACGCGTGCTGCGCAATAAAAACAATTTATCAGCCCTCGTTAGATTGATCAAAACCCAGAAGGTGCATGCTTTGATAACCGATTTGCCGCGTCCCTTGTTGCGCAACAATCTGCTAGTCAGTTGTTTAGACAACCATGTGCCAATCCTTTACATGGCCAAGCGTGAAGCCGAAGACCCATATCTGCTGCGTTCTGTTTATCCTGATTTTGATCAATTGATTAAGCAAGCGGTAGATGAGGGGGTAGCTCGCAACTTCCGTAGTATCGCAATCTTGAGCAACAGCAAGGACTCTAATATCGCTCATAAGTTTAAAAAATACGCACATGCCAAGCGTTTGCGGGTAGAGACGGCATTCTATGATGGCAGCGACTTTCAAACGATGAATCAAGCAGTGCGCAAGCTGTTCCAAGTGGAAGAAGATGTCTTCGATACCGAAGATGGACGCAAGACGAGGTTTCAGCAACTGCAAAAGTACGATGCAATTTTTTTGCCAGATAATTTCAAGATGCTGGTCTATTTCAATAAGATTTTAAAATTTTACAATGTTGAATCAGTTCCCATGATTGGCATGCATCGTTGGCGACTACCGAAATCACAGCTCATCGCCACAGCTAATGGCTACTTTGTTGACTTTATCGGCAATTACAGCTCATTGCCTGCGGGCTTGAATAAAACACCACAGGATTTGCCTGCGATCAATGCTATTGATTTACAATTGCTTGGCTATCGGGGGCTTGCTTACTTAGTGGCGATGGTTGATTTTATGCGGGCAAGCATCAGAGTCAAAGATAAGTATCAACCGCAGGTGTGGCAATACAAATTATCGCTAAAATTTGCCGCCATCAAACAAAAAATCTGGTCGCCGCAAGTGGTAAACTTGTAGCTGGATATTCTTACCAAACTGCATACTACAATCAGAAGCGCAGTAGCCCCCCGAACTCTATCTGTGCTCTGTGCTAAAATATACTCAACATGATTGGCTAGATTTTGCGCGATAACCCACATATTTATTTTGATAACAACGCGGCGACGCGACTCTCGCCCAGCGTTGAAACTTGGCTGAAAGATAACTTTATCACTTACTATGCCAACCCCTCTTCGCTACACCTGTTGGGTCAAAAATTAAAAGACATGATTGCAAACGATCGCAGATGTATAGCCAATTTTATTGGCACAAATGCTAAAAATATTTTTTTTACCAGTGGTGCGACAGAATCGATCAATAGTGTTCTGCAGCCAATATTTTTGCAGGAACACGGCATTGAGATTGTGCTCACCTCACGGCTTGAGCACAGTGCCGTCAGTAGCTGTGTAGAGAGGCTGAAGCGGCATAGTATCCGAGTGCTTTATATCAACAACGATGCTGATGGCATGCTCTGCCCTGAACATTTATCCGCACAAGTAAAGGCACATCCGCATGCGCTAGTTACTTTGCTTGGTGCGAACAATGAGACAGGGGTAGTGCAGGATGTCGCACAACTGACAGCAATATGTAGGGCACAAGACTGTCTTGTGCATCTTGATGGCGTGCAGATGCTTGGTAAACTGCCTGTCAATCTCGAAGAGATGGGCGTTGATTATGCTAGTTTTTCAGCTCATAAAATCGGTGGGTTGAAAGGCATGGGTGTTACGTATGCTCGCGAACCAGCACAGTTCACCCCGCTTATCATCGGTGGTGGTCAAGAAGAGGGCTTGAGAGGTGGTACCTACAATGCTGGAGCTATCAGAAGTTTGCGTTTGGCATTAGAGGACACAAGGCATTGGGATTTAGAGAAAATAGCAAGCATGCGTGATTTCTTTGAGTGCGCAGTAAAGAACTTAAAAACAAAAGCCCAGATAAATTGTGAAAACTCTTTTCGCTTATGCAACACCAGTAACATACATTTGCCTAATCAGCCGGCCGATGCAATGGTGATGGAACTTGCGAGGCGAGGAATATATGTTGCCACAGGATCAGCTTGTCATGGGGCAGAGCCAAGCCATGTGTTGCAAGGGTTGGGTTTTAACAAAGACTATGCCGCATCATGCTTGCGGTTTTCTTTTGCTAACTTTAATCACAGTGCCGAGATTGAATATGCGCTTGAGGTTTTGCATGAGGTGATAGACTCGTGAAGTTTGGGGGGCATGAAACATTCCACCTTCGTGATAACTGGCTATTTAAAGGCATGCATATGCTGGCAAAGCAGGGCGATTTGTTCAGCAGCAGAGATGAGGCAATCGCCTTGCTCGGTGTTGGCACGAACATGGTAAAATCAATACGCTATTGGTTGTTAGCGACAGAGTTTGCGAAGGTAGTAGACGGGCAGCTTTCTTCAGGTCATATAGGCAAGTTAATGATGACCCGCGACCCATATTGTGACTGGCTCGGATCTGCGTGGCTGCTGCATTATTTTCTAGCGTGTAACAAGAGTCATGCTACCACCTGGTTTTGGTTCTTCAATAAGTTCGGCGTGAGTGAATTCACAACTGAATCAGCAGTTCATTATCTTGAAAGCTACTGCACACTCAATGATAAAAAGGTAAATCGCAACACTCTTGTCAAAGATATTAATACCTTGTTGCGCATGTATGTTGAGCCAGCCTTTGAGGGACGCAAGACACCTGAAGATATCGATATCTGTCCCTTAACAAGGTTATCCCTAATAGATAAAGGTGTCGATAACACCTATCGTTTACGTGCACCCGATAGCGATGAGCTGCCTGTGGAAATATTTGGATATACATTGGTGCAGTTTTGGACACATCAATTGGAGCAAAGCATACAGTTTTCGTTTGATGAATTACTCAAACGCGACTGTTCACCGACGAAGGTTTTTTGCTTGAACACTGACCAGACTATAAATCTCTTGAACAGACTAGTAGAAAAATTCCCGCGTTGGTTTAGCTATAAGCATACAGGTGGATTTTTTTCTATCGAGATAAGCACTAAAGTGCGGGGAGAAAAGCTATTAGATAGATACTACGGCAAGGCAAATTGAAAAATAAATTTATAAAAATAAAGCGCAATTTTTCCCGCTCTAGCAATATAAAAATTGATTTTAGCGATCAAACAAGCATCAAAAATATTATCTTATCTGATAAGCTGCAACGTGCTTTTGTTGATGTTACCACGCCGATGTCTGATGATAGCTCTAATCAACGTGTGCATGTGTTCGCAGGCACACCTGGGACTGGCAAGTCAACCTTTGCTTTGTTTACTGCCCATAGCCTTACTGCCAATAGCAAAACAAAGATCGCAGCAGTAGTTAAACAACAGCGCCGCCTAGCTTCTTCTTATTTTTGGCAAAACTGGTCAGCAGTGCGGAGAGTGTCTTACTTGCCTGTATTTCTTAACGGTGATGAGGGTGAAATAGAAGATGCTTTTTATACGGCACTTAATGATGCTTTTGCTGTGCAGGGCTGGCAAAAGGATTTTGAACGGTTGTCAGCACACAGCTCAATACAAGCTGTAGAAATTATCAATGGCTGGCAGAAAAACTATCCAAGCAAATATGAAGAGCTGCAAGGTTTTATCGCATCGCAGCCAAATAGCAGCTATCAAAAATTTATACGAGCACTGCGTCAGAATAGACGACATGCCCAAAAAACATTTGTTGAAGCTTATCGCCAGATTACTGGCGGAGCAAGCATCGGATCTTATCGTCATGGTCAAGTTGTAACCTTATATCGCAATGCCGCGCAGTTTTTACAAGACACAAAGGGGCTTGATGGTATCTTTATTATCTATGATGAGTTTGGTAAATACCTTGAGCGTGGCGTGCGGCAGCCACATAACTTTGATCTGCATTTTCTGCAGGATATGGCTGAGCTATGCAACAGGAGTGAGGCACTGCACATTCACATGTTGCTAATTGCACACTTGCCTGTCTCACAATATACAACACAATTGCCTCGCATTATCCAACAGGAGTGGAAGAAGGTAGAGGGACGATTTCAGCAGTCTTCTTTCAACAGCGGTTACGAATCAAGTTATACTCTCGTTGCCGCGGTGTTTGATTCCGACATCAAACAGCACCACAATAAGCTTTGGAAGAAGCTACACCATTTAACTAGCAAGTGGCGTGCATACAATAAAGCTTCAACTAACCTTGCGGCGGCTTGTGCCTGCACTGTGGAAAAGATTAGCAACTGCTATCCTCTGCATCCGTCGGTGTTTGCTTTATTGCCTTTGTTAAGTGAGAGGGTGGCTCAACATGAACGCACGATGTTTTCTTTCCTCACTCGCAATGAGGAATTTTCGTTGCCGCGCTTTATTGAAAAAACTGTATGCAGTGAGAATAGACTGCATTTCATGCGACCCTACGATCTCTACTGTTACTTTCGTCCTCTGATTGCTGGCGATGTAGGTATCGGTGGGGCAAGCAAGATAGCAATCATCGTTGATGGCGCACTAAACAGCCTTGACTCTGAACAGACCTGTGCACAAGACATCGTAGCTCTACTAGGTATTGCTGCTGTAATTAACAACCGTTCTTTACTCACTTTGAATGCTCCATCGTTAACCGCGTTGCTATGGGGGTTGCACGATTCTCAAGATATTGACGATGCGCTGAAGTTTTTACAAAAAAATAAATTTATTGCCTTTGATAAAATAAAAACAGAATTCAATCTTTTCGATGGCTCTTCAGTTGACCTGCAAGAAGAGTTGAACAAGGTAAGGCAAAAGAGCTTGACTACCGATGGTTATAATAAAATCCTAAAAGATAACTGCCACGTTAATTTTGTTGTCCCTAAAGAATACAACTTCAACAACGGTATAACGAGATTTTTTCGTGAGCAACTCCTGTCTTTAGAAGAACTTGCCGCAGGCAAATATCATGTTGACTATAGCAAAGAGGATGGACGGGTTTTTTATATTATTCCTTTCAACAATGCAGAGGTTCAACGCATCAAAGACTATTGCCAACGTGCATCGTTAGCATCAGCACTCTTTGTAACCTCCGATAAGCCGATAGAGATTACTTCAGAGCTGTTGGAATTGCAGGCAATAGCGCAACTGTATTCACGCAAAGAACTGCTATCGGCAGGGGGAGTGGTTAGGAAAGAGCTTGACCATTACCGCGATAATGCACGTGCATTGGTCAGTAAGGCATTGCAGCGCATACGCTCTAATCTATACATGTGCGCTTCGATTTTTTATCGTGGCAAGTGTTTAGGGGCAGGGGTTAAAACTATAGCAAGGTTAGCACAGCTTGCTAGTCAGGTGTGTGCTAATGAGTATTGCAATTACCCTCGATTCAACAATGAGATGATCAATAGGCATCGTCCTAGCAACCCAATAATTCAGGGACGCACTCGCTTCATAGAGGCTTGCCGCAATAACTTTGCAGTCAAACGCTTTGGAATTGAGGGCGGTGGGCCTGAGTTTGCAATGTATCAAGCATTGATGTGTGCAAACCTCTTTGTGCGCAAAGGTAAAAATAGAGTCCCAACATTTAACGAAGGTAGTGCTCTTTTGCCATTGTTCAAGGACTTTTGTTCCTATTTGCAAAAATCAGAGCAGTCGCCTGTCGGCATGGATGAATTGATTGCGCATTGGCAAAGACCGCCGTTTGGTGTGCGTTTAGCACTAGTTCCCATATATCTTAATCTCTTTACCAACATGATGCCCTCACCGATTAGTTTTTTTTACGAGGGTCTTTATGTCGGTAAAGTTGACACAGATATGTTTGAGACCTCGATCAAACAGCCCAAAAAATACAGTTTACGGATGGTAACTATAGATGCGAAGAAGCGAAGCTATCTCCATGAACTTGTCAATAAGTTTGCAGAGTGTCTGCCAGATGCAGCGCCCGTGCATAAATCAACTCTTGATTTTATTGGTGTTGCTAAAATCATCACGCGTTTTTATACACTCATCCCGAACTACACCCGTCGCCACCCTGCATTGACTACAAGGGAAAAGCAACTCATCACCGCACTTGAAGGCTTCCGTCAGCCAGAAAGCTTTATATTATTTGGGTTACCTGAACTTTACACCAAGAAGCCGTTTGTTCAGTTAACTCTGCGGGAGCAATCGTCATTTTTGCAGACGTTGAAACATGACATTGAATCTTTGTTTAAACATTACGTTGATCTGATCAAACGTTTAGCACAGCAGCAGAAGTTAGCTCTACAAAAATTGCAAAACAGCAGTGGCACAGTTGTTTTTTCAAAAGTGGCACGCGGCGCTCCTTTAGCAGTATATTGGCTACGGGTCATGAACAACTTCCCTGCTGAGGTTTTACTGTTTCCCTTTAGTGCAGTGACCACTCGTTTTGTTAATCGTGTTACACAGATGGGGAGCAATGCCAGCAATCAGATGGTAGTTGAAAATATCGCTGATGCCTTGACAGGAGCTAATCCCAAGAATTGGAGTGAAAAGGGTGAGGCTTTATTCAATTTTAATTTGCAGCGCACGATTACTGAAATTGAGGAAGTGCACTACCTGAAAGCACATAACAACACTAACATGGTGAGAATATCTAGCCTCCAAACGACGAATAATAATCCTGTAGTCCGTGAGATTATCTGCACAAAGCTAGATCATGGTAAGCACAAACAGCTGCTTGAGCGTCTTTGCCAGCATCTTTCACACTTAAGCAATGAAGAGAAGAACAGCATCCTGCTAACAATGCTTGAGCACCTCAATACCAAGCAGCCCCTTTCTTCATCAAAGATCACAGGCGAGGCTAGCATTGGCGCAGCATGGGGGTAATGGGGGTAAGTTAATATTCACTGAACTGCCGTATTTTTTCTTCGTTTAGTCCCAACAAAAACTCGACATAATGGTTGGAAAAAAGATTTTCTATATAGTCCTCGATTTCAACACTACCTGACTCTCCGTCTTTCGACATCATGACCTTTTCTTGTTTGGTGATGGTAAACATAAACAGTGCATGGTAGTAGACGGTCATAGTGTAATTTTGCTCGTTTATTTTTAATTTTTCCTCGCTGGGGTTTTTGTCTTTATGGTTGAAATTTTTAAATACTGAGCTGTCCATGTTGATGTATATTTCATCTAACTTATCATTATCAACAAGTAAGCGCACAACGGTATTGTGATCCATATTCTTGCCAGTACTGCCTAGATCGCTCCAGCATGTAACCTTTTGGTCATCATAGCTCTTCTCGTAAACCTTAACTAGTGGTGGCAACTTCAAGTTAGCAGAGCTGATCTTCGTTTTTTTCTGTGTTTTTTGTGGGGGAGCAGTTGCTTTACTTATCTTTACCAAAAAAGTTTCATCAAACGTTCCTTCAGGAGCATTAGGACTGCTCAAGCTTACTTTAATTTTTGCTTCATCACCAATATTCAGTTCCTTGTTAGGTGATAAGTGCAGCTTTATCTTACCATCTTGTGGACTGCTTTTTGTTATACTGAAAGCATCCGCAATTTTTTCTGCTTTACCTATCGTGCAATTGCTATCTGTGTCATTAGAATTAAAATCAAGCAAGCCAACAGCCATGTTGCCAGGCTCTTCAATACGATCAAAATAATTGTTTTCTACATCGGTATCAAAATAAATCGTTTTCTTACCTCCCTGAGGTACACTCACTACATCGGTGTTGCCACCTCTACGAAGCTTGAAGTGTGCGGGAAAACGTTGAGGAGAGAAGGGCTGCTCATCTTCTTGCCGTTTCTTTTTTATGGGGGGAGTAATGTCTTTATCTACCTTGCTTTTGCCTGATTTCATAACTTGATTGCATAGCTTTGCAAGTTCTTCATTCCACGGCAAGTTACTTGTAAAAGACCCAATCAATTCTTCGTTGTCCTCATTGCCTAAAGCAATCGATGCTTTGCGCTGCTCTGAAATTTCTTTTAAACGCCCATGCTCTTTCAACTTGATTTGCAGAAATTCTCGCAATTTTTTGGTTTCATCACTGCCCTTCAAACGGTCACGGGAAGCCATAAATAGTTCTTCACGAAAATCTCTCTTCATGCCAGTGCAATTAACATGAATGAGAAGATAGTCCTTGAGAATATTCGTCTTCAGTGATTTAGTAATAAACTCACTGGTAAGGTTACCATGCACCTGACCATTGATGGAAAACAGTACCGACATGTTATTTTTGAAAAACTCCCGTCTTATGCTGTCTTTGGAATCTTTAGCAGTTTTGCCTTCTATTTTCGCTTTGAAAACATAACAGGTAATTTTTGTCTCACCGATTGTGCTATCACTTAACTCAAGTGAAAAATTTTCTTCAACATACTTATTGCCATCCTCTTCCTCGTTGCTTTCTTCTACATTATCGCCCCTTTTTTCAAGTTTACGTTTTAGCCCATATAAGCCCCTTACGAGGCTGCTGTTAGGGTAACGTTTTTTGCTCTCAATGGTGTATACAGGTAGGACAGGTTCAAACAGATATTCATTGATACTTGCATTGAGGTCTCTTGATATGTCAGATACTCCCTTAAGAGTGTAAGAGTACAGCTTGATGATTGTGCCTGTAGTAAATTCCCTATTGCGTGACTGTAGATTAAGGCTATCAATCTCAAGTTCTGGAATTGCATCGCCTATCTTGAGATATTCATACCAAGTGTTCTTCTTACGCTTTTCTTCCTCAGTAGTCATGGGGTGCTTTCTGATCAAAGTAAAGCCAAACTTGCCTGTGCTATCATATTTTTTTGAAGCAATTAACTGGTAGCGTTTCTTGCCACAAAAAACAATTGCGCCACTGCCCCCCATGTTATACTTGCCTTGCACAAACTGGATTTCATTCTTGTTGCCACACACTAAAGACAGAAATGTTTTCTCAAAATCACGTGGATGCTGTCCCTCGCCATCATCATAAATTATCAGAGACGTGTCCTTTTTCTCTCCATCAGCTAATATTTGAATGCTTTCTGCTTGTTGATTTCTATTTTCAGTTAGATCCCAGTTTTTATGTTCAGGAAAAAACTTTTCCCTTGCCTCTGCCATCGACTGGGGGGCATCTTTAGACTTGGGATCGATACCTTTTTCTAAACATTTTTTGGTGAGTACAGCGTCTATTGAGTTGGTAATTTTCTCTATTAGTGCGGCAATAGAGTTAGCTTGCTGGTTTTCTATGATGCTATAATTATTGTCATTCTGACCAAGCGGATGCCAACTGCAATTGCAAAACTCGTCAGACATGCTCTGCACAACTTTATCAACCTCACCTTCAGTACTAGCAGAGTATAGGTGGTTGAAAAGACGCTTCAGTCTAGATTCTTGCATTGCTTAAGCCCTGCATCAGTATCTTGTTAGAATGTTACAATCCTAGCTAATATACACCCTTATCGTCATTGATTTAGAAAAATATAACCCCGCTATTTAAAGGTGTAAGATCAAAGATATTACACCATAAATTTAGAGCGAACATTGTTTTTGCCGATGTTATTCCTCATAATTAAACATTGATGATTAACTTCAACATAGGGCATCGTGAGCTATCTTGACGTTGACGAGCAGGCGCGGCACATCGTTTCACTGTCGGGTGGTAAGGACTCAACAGCATTAGCGGTGTATTTGAAAAACAAAATTGCTAATTTAGAGTATGTTTTTTGTGATACGGGTGCTGAACTAGTTGAGACTTATGATTATTTGGATCGGATAGAGTCCTATCTTGAACGCAAAATCGTGCGGCTTAACAGCGGTAAAACGTTTGAAGAGTTTCTTGACAAGCGCCGTCAGTTTTTGCCTTCACCAATGGCACGTTGGTGCACAGCGGAGATGAAAATCAAGCCGTATGAAAACCATATCGGCAAGGATCGTTGCTACTCTTATATTGGCATCCGTGCTGACGAGCGGCGAGAGGGTTACATCTCTAGACTGCCGAATATCACGCCTGTGTATCCGTTCAAGGAAGACGGCATTAATCGCGCAGGTGTTTACAAAATTCTTGAAGACTCAGGGCTGGGGTTGCCAAAGTATTATGAATGGCGCTCACGTTCAGGTTGCTACTTTTGTTTTTTCCAACGCACTATAGAATGGGTCGGCTTATTAGAAAGACACCCCCAGCTCTTTGCTAAAGCTGAGGAGTTTGAGCGCCAGGGATACGCTGGTGATGACGTGAAGTTCACCTGGGTGCAGGGGAGAACACTTGACTGGATCAGGAAAAACAAGGATAAGATCAAGGCATCCCACCGTAAAAGGATGGAGAAGGCAGCTGCGATGCAGAAAAACACTAACATCCATGATGTCTTTGCTGAAGCTGCTGACCAAGAGTCAGCGACCAAGCCCTGTGATATATGTGATATATGACTGCTACTAACAGCGAGCGCACGATTCATCGGGGGCGAACGGCAATCGAGCGCCATGCTTGCTCGCAACCGATCAGACTGGCTTTACGTGATACGATTATTAAGCCTGAATTGAGTTTTTTTGACTATGGCTGTGGTCGTGGTGCAGACGTATCTTTTCTTGCTGGTCAGGGTGTGACTGCGAGTGGCTTTGATCCTTGTTTTTTCCCGCAAAATTCTAAAACCGAAGCACATGTAGTCAATCTTGGCTATGTGATCAATGTGATTGAAAATCCTGACGAGCGTATCACCGTCCTCAAGGATGCCTTCGCTCTTGCGCAGCTGTGCCTAATTGTCGCGGCCCAAACAAAATCAGCAGCTATCAGTGGTGCGACTGCTTTCAACGATGGTTGTGTGACTAAACGCAACACTTTTCAGAAATACTATGGTCAGAGTGAACTGCGTGAGTTGCTGCAGCAAGTTTTGAGCGTAGCACCTTATTCTGCAGGGCCTGGCATCTTCTATGTTTTCAAGGATGAGCAAGCACGCAATGCTTATCTAGCGGTGAGGTATGACTCAACACGGTTGTTGCGTTTTAACAGCAATCGCATGCGGCAACACCAGCCAGTGCAAAAGCTACGCGAGCAACGCTTGCAAAACTCCGCCGCAGTAGGGCGGCTCATTGATTGGGTTAGCATGCATGCTCGTTTTCCCTCTGAATTTGAGTTTCCTGCTCTCGGAAAAGTTTTGGCACTTGGAGTATCTCATAAATTTTTGCAAGAGTGGGTGTTTGCTAATCTTGATCAAGAAGTTTTAGCAACGGCGCGCAAGATTAGACAACAAGACATCCTGTTAATGTTAGCTTTGACTCGTTTTGACGGTCGTCCTAAATTCAGCGCTCTGCCTGATAGCACTAAACATGACATCAAATCTTTTTTCACTAGTTATCAGAAAGCATGCGCAAAAGCTGATCGTCTGCTGTTTAGTGTTGGCAATGTTGACACAATCAGAAAGGAGATTGAACGATCAGAGGTAGGTAAAAAACTTCCTGACAGTTTGTATGTGCATACCTCAGCAATTCCCTATCTGCCGTTGTCTTTGCAGGTATTTATCGGCTGCGGGCGAGCTGTTGTTGGCGATATGGAAGGTGATGTAATTGTCAAGATTCCTAAAAAAGCAACTTCGGTTTCTTTTCTGCTCTATCGTGAGTTTGACAACGATCCGCACCCTGAACTTCAACTAGCGATTAAGGTTGATTTACGTAGCGGCCATTCATACCCACGTGACTACAGCAAATCAGATAACCCACCGTTGCTACATCGCAAAGAAACTTTTGTTACTAAAGACTACCCGCAATATGCAGAGTTTTGCCGTGTGACAGAACATGAAGAAAAGCTTGGCTTGTTAAATAGGAATGACATCGGCAATCGCCAAGGCTGGCGCAAGGCACTCACTGCCGTCGGTGACAACGCTCAACCCCCTACTGCTTGATGGTGCTTCTGTTGTGAAACAGGCAGCGATTGGGCATAGGGAGACCTTACCAAGTTAAACACAATTACCTCGTCTTCTTCGGTAACAAGTTGAACAAGGAACTTGCCGAGGGGAAACTTTTTTCTGGCAGCTTCTATCGCGTCCAGTTGAGTATCATAAGCACCGACCACGCGCTCTTTGTAGATAACGATATACCTACCTTCATAGTCATTGAGTAGCGCTTTGCGATTTTTTTCGTAGAAGGAGTAATCTTTATTCAAATTGTCAGGCATAGTGCATCTCCAACCAGTATCATGTTAGCTACCTGTCCAACCAAGCCAATCTTCTGCAAGGGTTTGCCACACTGCATGCCCAA
Source organism: Pseudomonadota bacterium (assembly GCA_028877195.1). Lineage (GTDB taxonomy): Bacteria > Bdellovibrionota_B > Oligoflexia > Oligoflexales > JAPPIL01 > JAPPIL01. The sequence goes on along the minus strand of JAPPIL010000214.1, from coordinate 8,899 downwards.
GTCGCTGGCCTCTTTCCTTGATAGCTTCTTCGTTAAGGTGGTTCTGTTCGTCAAGGTAGCTATCATCATTATAGGAAACCACCTCTCGCAAAATTTCAAGGTATGGCTGACCATCACCATAGTCTTTGCTTTCTAGATGTTGCTCATATATTTTTCTTTTGGAGACAAAATCTTTGTTACCTGCTTTGGCGTTGATTTTTTGTGGTAACAGAGTGAGGTTGCCGATTTTATTGATTGTTTTATAGGATTGAGGAATGATGTGCTCCAGAGTTTTGTAATCGTACTCTTTGTAGTTTTCAATATTAAGGAATTTCTTTTTAGATTTCACAAATTCTTTCGCGCTATTATAGAATTCACTCTTGTGAAAGGCAACGAACAACATAAATCGCGCAAATTTTATCCGCTTGTAGATATTAACCTCTGCAAATTCTTTAACCCACTCATCTCTAGTCATATCTCTTTCGCCACTCTTCTTATCTTCCCATCTCTTGCCAAATTGTTTACGCAAGGCGTTTCTTAACGCTGTAACAGCATAATCTTTCTTAAATAGCTCCTTAATAATGGTCTCATACTGTTTGTCAATTCTGTCAGTACCTGCGTCTGCGGCAACCCCGCGCCAAAGGCACGTAAACGCTACACAAGCTTTGAGTACATCCCCTAATGCTGTGCTGTCTGAAAATTTAAACAGGGTAGGAATAACTCTATCGTGAGCTATAGATTTCAAAAAATCTAAACAGATGCCTTCTTCGCCATTGATGTCAAACGTATGATCAGTAGTTTCCCAGTTTTTGATTGTGAAGTTACTCAAATTGTATGCCTGATTAACATACTCATGAAGGCTTTCCTTGTGTTCTTTATGAATTTTATCGAGAGTGTCCCTCTTGTCGCGAAAGTTAGCAAATTTACATTTGTGCAACTCTTCGTTCATCATGGTCAGAAACAAGAGCAGCCTGTCAGTATATTTTGTTTGTTTGGCTTTTTTCATTTTTATTCTGTCAAGCGATGTCTCAATTTGATTGAGTTTATCCGTGATTTTTTGTTCCTTTAAATGTCTGTGAACAAGAGATTTGAAGAATTCAAATATAGTGAGAGCCTCTCCTGTTGAGTTGAAAGTATTGAAGATGTTAATTGCGTAGTTTTCTGATTCCTTACCTTGAACAACTAAAAAACAGAACTGCACCTTGTGCAATACGTAATAGGCGTAGCCTAAAAAATCTTCTCCTGTTTCCTCGACTTCTTCCTTGAACGTGCGTGGTATGTTTTTTGCGTCAACACTACTTATGCTTGTGCTCTTAAAGATGTAGCTTAAAATATCTGTTTCAAGAACAAATTCCCCATTGGGGCTGTTGCCTGATTCTCTTTTAAGTCTTTCATCCTTTTTGGATAAGATCTGATCAAGAGTTTCAATGTATTTTCTTGTATGTATAATTTTTTCAATTATTTCTTCTACTTTGCTGGCATCATTTTCCTGTGTTTTCTTCTTATCAAGGTCATCTTTCAGCTGCTTAAGTTCATCACGTATAAGTTTTAACAAAATTAAGAAAGAAGTTATCCGTTGTTGCCCATCAATCAAGATGTAATTCTTGTTCATGCGTCTCGCGTCAGCTTCCTCTGCCACAATTATTGAGCCAAAAAAAGCCGGCAAGTTATTTTCTTTGCTATCTTGTATGGTTGTTAATAATTCTCTGAAATTAGCATTAGTCCATGCGTAAGGCCTCTGATACACAGGAATAGTAAAGAAATTTTTGAGAAGTTCCTTCAAACGCATAAGTCCTGAATTTCTATCCTCATTTTCAACGATAATTATCTTGCTTGTATCGCAGTTTTCGTTCTTATCCTCCCAATCACTCACCGCATCACCCCATCATATTCAATTATCAACACCATACACAAAGATTGCTTACGCCTGCATCGGACATTTGTGTGGTTTATTTATGGTATTTCTAGTTTCGAGACCACTCTATTCAGGGGGCAACACCAGACACGATCTTCTTGAAGTAATTTTTGACTAGTAGCGATGCATCCATCAAAGTCATTTCCAAACGACACTTAGTTGCAAGAGTAGCAAACTGTTCAGCCCATTCATCCGAGAATAGCGGCAATTCATCGGGTAGTGGGTGGGTATTTCGTTTAGCAAACGTCTGCTGCAATACACTTAACAACTTTGACCTGTCCATTTCTCCGCCCTGAATGAGCAACACCATATCGGTCAGATCTTTGACTCGCGAACTTGACTTGCCATCTTGCTGGAAAGTGTGGGCATGAAGCTTTTCAGCAAACTGCTGTTCAGCTGGAATAGAAGGAAACGCAGGACAGTCTACACCAGCAAACGCAAGCAAATTTCTACAGGCGAGCTTTTCGAACGGCCATATTCTGACATCTCCAGTACCTATATCAACATGAAATTCAGCGAATATTCTTCCGTCAAGTATTGCACTCACATGGAAGCGAACACCACCATTTGGTGGCCCGACTAGCTCAACTGATTTTTCTCTAACGCTAAAAGAGAAAAAGTCTCCCAAATCTTCTGCAAGTGCATTGGTTAGGCTGTCATACAACGCGACAGATATTTTACTCTGTTCTGTAGGAATGTTACTCCCCTCTGGAATCGTCAGATCTACGTCTTTGGTAACCCTAGCGTTTTGTGTTCGAAGTTCCATGGCATAACCACCCTTCAGAACCCAAGCAGGCTTTGGTTCTTTGAAAAGACGAGCGAGTAGACGCTCAAAAGCTAAATGACGGCGCAAGCGTTCCACGGAGATACCCTGACCTTTGGAAAGCATACGCAGATGGTGAGCAATTGCTTGGCGTAGGTCATAAGGAGTTTTGTATTTCATCGATATTCCTGCACCAGATCAAGTATTCCATATCTTTTCAGCTCCCGCTTGGGATACATGCCTCTAGAAAAACCTTCCCGCACGGTCTGACAGATGAATTCCTCAGAAATATGCCGTGAGAAAATAACATCGCGCAGCGTCCTAACTGGAGTGGTCACCCGGTAAGCATCGATCATATTCCAATCTCTGGCATCAAGCTTTGCATTGTGAAGAACGAGAATACCAGGTATCTCCGCGCTTCTCCTGAAGTTTGGTGGAACTGTCATGTGGAGTTTGGCGGGGTTCAGATCGGAAAGGTCATAAATAGTGAGTGCCGTATCGTAAGAGTAAACTCCTTGAGGCTCACCAGCTCTGTTACATGCCCACAGATGCCAGAGCGTGTATTCCGTAGGTGGTTCGTAGGAAAATTGCCGTAGTCGATATATGCCTCTGTGTTCCCTCACCCAGTGCCCACCTTCCACATAGTGGGCATGATTGTGTGATCTGAAGCCAGCCTCAACCGCCTGACGTGTGGTAAATAAACCCTGCTGTGTTTCTGCTATCCGCTGCAACGCGGCATGTTTGAATCTCTTCATGCACAAAACACCTTTTATATGGGTATATTATGTATCAAAACTCATGTTTCATCAATTATTTCAGCAAATATAATCTTGAAATTGGGATATTTGTACAGAATCTGTTCCCAGCCAGGAGGCAGCTGTCTGTGGTGTAAAAAGTGAAACAAGGGTGCATAGCGATATTAGATATTACAAATTATTGTAAGAATTTAACTGACTAAAATATTAGGTAGGCTTTTCAGAAAATCAAAAAACTCCAACACCAGCACGGCGTTCATCTCATTCATCGACTAGAAACTTATCATCTTAATTAAGATATAGTAACCTCCCCTATCGTCGTAAGACATATGCTGGTTTGAGTCGGAAACAAAATTTTAGTTGTTCACGAGGTCTGGCGCTCGTAGAGCGACTAACGCTCTCTAATAAACAAAAGGTGATAGTAGCCTTGGCCGAGAAAAGCAAAAAAACAACTGATGTGCCGCCTTATTCTCTTGATGCAGAGAAGGCGGTGCTTGGGGCGGTTCTTAATGATCCTTCTACTTTTATCAATGTGGCTAACATCTTACAGAGCGAGCATTTCTATGTTGAGGATCATCGGATTATCTATGAGGTTATCGCTGATTTAGATAAGAACAATCGCCCGACTGATGCGATCAGTGTGGCGCAGAGTGCTCGCTATCGCGGCAAGATTACGACCGCCTACCTGTCGGAGTTGATTCAAAGTAGTCCGATAACGTTAAACATTGAGCATTACGCCGAGATTGTGAAGCGCTACTATTTTCGCCGCAAGGTGATTAGTAGCTGTCAAGAAGTGATCAAGAAGTGCATGCAGACCGAGCGCGACGATGAGGAGTTCATCGAGGAATTGCGCACTGATTTGCTCAATGCCACTCAAGAGCAGGAAAGCAAGGGATTGATCGCGGTCGAGCAGGTGCTTGATGAGACGATGAAAGAAATTGAGAATCGCATCAATCGCGGTGACCAGTTGACTGGTGTGCCGAGCGGGTTTCGTGATCTTGATGCCTTGACTGGTGGCTGGCAACAGAGCGACTTGATTATCATGGCTGCGAGACCAGGCATGGGGAAGACCGCACTTGCGCTCAATTGGGTGCTGGCAGCGGTGCAAAATAATTTTCCAACGGCGATCTTTTCGCTGGAGATGTCGAGAACCCAGTTGATGGCAAGGATGGTATCAGGTGTTGCACGGATAAATTCTTCCAAAATACGCAAAGGTAATTTGAGCGACGTTGAACAGGATAAGTTCATGGAGGGAGTGCGTATCCTCAATGCTTTAGAGGCTAGCTTTGGAATTGACGATACACCTGCGATCAGCATGAGTGAACTGCGCACTCGTTGCCGTCGTTTTAAGCAAACCAATGGTCTCGGTTTGATCGTGATAGATTATTTGCAGCTTATCGGACGCAACAAAGGAGCACGCTACGAGAACCGTGAACGGGAAATATCTGAAATTTCTCGTGGCTTGAAGGCTTTAGCCAAAGAATTAAACGTGCCGATTGTGGCGTTAGCGCAGCTGAACCGCAGCCCCGATGCACGACCTGATAAACGTCCCTTGATGAGCGACTTGCGGGAATCAGGTTCAATGGAGCAGGATGCCGATATAATTTTATTTATTTACCGCGATGATTATTACCACAAGGCATCTGAAGATGCTGGCAAGGCGGAAGTTATCGTCAGCAAAAACAGACATGGCCCAATGGATACGATTGACCTTGCTTTTCTACCTGATTACGTGTCTTTCCATAATTTCGCACCATTGGAGTAGGTTTCATACAAATGACTTTGCCCCTCATAAAAACCCTTATTCCAGCAATTCAAGCAACTTCGTATTCGGCGTGTTCTTCCTGCTGGCATAGTCTTTGGCAGTTAAGTTAGCGTTATCGGTTATGCTCTTATCTGCACCGTTAGCAAGCAACAGCTCAACAAGCTCTAAATAATTATGAAGGTTTGACTTGCTTATCTCCTTCGCAAGTAAAATTAACGGGGTCTTGCCACTGGCATCGGTGGCATTGATGTCCGCACCTTGTTTCACTAGTTCTGCAATGTCTTGAAGATATTCCTGTAAACTGCCACGCCACCCAGCCCACGATATTTTGGGCTTTGATAAGCTCTTGATCGCGGTAATAATCGGCGTGTCGCCTTGCTCATTGACTGTGTTTGGGTCTGCTCCACGCTCAAAGAGTATTGTCGTGCTCAAAATACGATCGTAACGATTGACAGTATAAGCAAAGTTAAGCCCCTGATTAATTTCATCAGGGTCAGTGATATAGCGCAACAGTGTTGTCAGCGTTAGTTCGTTGTCGATGGCAGACTTGTTGGTAAGCACACCTTTCAGGCTGTCTTCGTGCAGACCGTGCTGCATCAGCATCGCAATCATCTCACGTTTGTTGGTGCGAACCGCCTGCATAAGCAAAATTATTGAAGCCTCTTCATCGCTAGCAAGGTCTAAACCATGCTTAACAAGTAGGTTAAACAATGGCTCGTTTTCCGCACGAATTGCTTTTTCTGCGATAACACGCACGATGTCCATACGCTGTTCGTCAAAGATAATCGTTAAAAACTTGTCCTCAGCACCAACCATTACCGCAACATCGTAAGGGTCTTGGTAAGTTCTAGACATAGTAGGAATCTTGTATCTGAAATTAGCTTTGGAGCGCAGTAAGTCGCGCAGCATCTCCCAATCTCGCGCCAGAACCGCCCACTGCATCGGAGTCCAACTTCTGTTATCACTACCGTTGACTCCACGCATCTTCCGCAGCAGTATCGCCGCAATCGCAGGTTGCCTGTTCTGTTCCGCAATGTGAAATGGAAACAACCCCTCGGCATTTTTAATCGTCGGGTCAGTGCCAACTTCCAACAATTGCTCAACCATCTCGCGCTTACCAGTCGCTGCCGCCTCAAATAACATCGCCGCATTTTTCTTCGTGTAAGCGGCACGGTCTTGCCGCAAGTGTTGCTGTTGAATCAGGGATGCTTTTTTCGCTCTTCCTCGCTGCAGGATACGGTTGATGCCCAAATCATTATACTCCCACCACAAGTCATACGGAGTATCGCCATTCGCATCGATGAGGTTAGGGTCTGCTCCTGCGTCGATCAGGACATCAAGCACCTCTGCCTGCCTATGCTCAACAGCATAGTGCACAGCCGTGCGAGCCAATTCATCTCTGCTATCTATCGGTACTGTCTTGAGCAATTCGACAACAACCGCAACTTCACCTTGCCGTGCGGCCTGCATTAGTCGGGTAACTTGAGCTGCCTTTGCCCATACCTGACCAGACACTCCCTGACCTAACAGGACAATGCCAAGCATCAAACATACTTTGCTATTCATCACACTCATCATCACTATCACTCGCACCCTGACTAACACCGTTAATCTATTAAAATCTATCCCTAAAATAAAAACTATTGCCATGCTAATTGCATTGATACTAAACCAAAGACGGGCACATGAAAGTATTAAAAATTTTAAATTTTATACGACACACTAATTGTTTTTCTTAATTTTTCATACAAGGTGATACATGAGGGCTAAACATTTGTTTATATGTGTTTTCATAGCAGGGATAGCACAAGCATCCTACGGGAGCTCATCGCTCAATGGCATCCAAAAGGCGGTGCGGATGAGCGGAGCAAAGGCTACGGCAAAGCTTGCTGACGACCCGACTAAAGTCAGCAATATACTGGCGGCGGTTAAAGCTGGTGATGCCTTGTTGGTCTCTAAATTGCTTGATGATTGGCCTATCGATGCCAGATTTGGCGATAAAAAACAAACTCTTGCGCACGTAGCGGTGTTGAACGACAAGGAGCAGGTGCTTGATGTTTTAGTGCATAGGGGCGCTAACCTGAACATGATCGATCTCGATGGCTACACACCTCTGGATATTTGGCACGAGCAGGGGAAGTCCAACGCGTCTATCAGTGCAATCCTGCAACGGGGCAAAGCGCTAGACGCTGCGCAAGTTGCGAAGCAAAAGAGTTTTTACCATGACTTGTTCACCAGCCGACTGGCTGAAGTCGCCGAGCAGGGCAAGCGCAAATTGGTTGAGCGCTTCCTGTCTTTAGGTGCAGACCCGATGCGTGCCGAGATGACGATTAATCCAAAATCTCAACAGGACACGCAACTCCCCACCACCAGCAAGAGCCGCAAGCTGGTGCACACCCTGCCGATTCACTTGGCGATTGCCAATGGTCATGCCGATGTTGCAGCAATTATTCTCAATGCGATGAATGCCAGCGATAAGACTTTGAATAAACGTGAAATCATCTATGATGCACCGCTCGTGTGGGGCTTATACTACCGTTCATGGACTCCTGTGCAGTGGGCAATTTTTGCGGAAGACTGGCCAATGGTGGAAGAATTGTTTCGTGCTGGTGCAGGACTCAATCATCAGAACAGCGAACATAGTGGGATTAGCGAAGAGTCTTTGGCGTATCACGACGGTAGTCTACTGAAACACGGTGGCGTTGGTTATCACACGGCACGAATGGATGCTTACGATACAGCGGCGCTGATCGGAGCGGAAGACAAGCTGTTGGCTGCGATAACGGCAGCTGAACGTGAAGAGCTGATTACCATGCTGATTCATAAGGCTGCAACCACAAGCAAGACCGAAGTTTTTGACAAGCTTATCGCACATGGGGTTGAGTTGCGTGCTGGTGAGAAGTTTGAGATAGCCAAGCAGTTTGCTTTGGCACGACCGAATTACGGCGCACTGGAGTATCTGCTGCGCTTGCGGCAACAAAACAACAAAGTAATTCCATTTGAGCATGTGGATACACCCGCTGCTGACGGTAGCCAAGCTGAACTGAACGATTATGTCAAGGCTGCCGAGCTTGGCGATAGTCGCTTGCTTTTACTCGCCTTGCGCTACGGTGCTGACCCTGACGGCTACCGCACTGCTTTGGGTGAAACCCTGTTATTGCGCGACTTTAAACTCAAGCATCGCTATAACCGCGGTAAGAACGCCAATATTTTGCTGACAGCTGGCGCTGACCCAAACCTCGCTGATAACGAGGGCAAGACCGCTCTCTTCCATGTGATCGAACAGGTGCAGGTGTGGGCGGAATTTCCGTTGATGCTTAAGTGGGTCGTTACTGATGTGAAAGAACTGTTGCATTATGAAGCTAACCCTAATGTTCAGACCCATACTGAACAGCGAACACCTCTGCATGTCGCAGTTATCAGTGCGGCGGCGGCACGTGGTAAAGGGGTAGAACATGTGCAGGATATTATCGCAGCCCTTATCAAGCATGGTGCTGACCCAAAGATTAAGGACAGTCAAGGGCATGATGCTTTCCACTATGCTGAGCAGATAGAAGGTCAGGTCAATCGCGATCTAATGTTGGGGATACTCATGGCTGCTAATAAATAGGAGCGTAGATATTCAGCCGTCTCGCCATAAAGAATTTTTCTTTGCAATTTAACGACTCTATGCCATAACTTAACCCGTAGTTTTGAATCATATTTGCCGACCAGTAGTGCAC
>JAPPIL010000042.1 GCA_028877195.1 Pseudomonadota bacterium | reverse complement strand
CCCCCCCCCCCCCCATACTAAAAAGGAGAGATGTTAGTTATGCAACAAAGCCGGTGTTGCCCCCTAAAAACCCTATTGCCAGACTAAACTACGGTGTGATAATCCCCTCGCCAAGCTGAAAATCAAACCACTGTGTTAGGGAGGAATACGAATGAGAGGAAGGGTAATGCGTTCGGTATTAGCACTTGTTGTGTGTCTGTCTATGTCTTCGCATAGCAAGGCAAGCACCATCAATCTACAGCTGAAACAACAGGAATTGCGGACGATGCTAAAGACGATCCTAGTCGATAACTTTGGCATTGACGGTGTTGAAATGCATGTCGTTGACAGCGATACCACCTTCGCTATCCAGGTCTACTATCCTGATGAGCACTCAAACAAAATCGTCGGGCAAGCGGGTGGTGTCGTGCGAAGCATCAAGATACTGTTCAATGAAATGTATCTTGCCCTACAGCAACGCAAAGCTGAAGCAAACAAAGAAAAGTTTGATTTAGAGGAAGCTAAAAAACTTTACATAAAGTTTATTCCCAGCACATCTGAATAAACCACATGGCAGTCATAGGGGGGAAACCATGCGACTCGTGCGACTATCGTTATTAGCGCTAACAGCTGTTCTGCTTACCAATGCACCGAAGCTACATGCATTGGAAATCGTTATCATGCACGACAAAGACAGCTATGAAGGCTTTGTCCAAAATCTCAATGCTTGGAAGCAAAAAGTATCAGGGTTGCTCCAAGCTAACGTCGAGGGACACAAGAAACTCGGTGCGTTTGAAGTTGGCTATATCAAGGGGCATCGCCTACTCTCTAAATCAGAAATCAGTCGGGACGTTGACAAACATTCTGATAATCTCAACAAAAAGTGGCATGAACTCACTCTCGAAGCGAGTGTCGCAGTGCCGTTTATGTTCCCTATCTCTGGAATGATTGGAGCGCTTGATGTCGGTATTGAAGCCAACGGCAAAGTATCGGCAGCCAAACGTTATCGCATCATTATGCCAGACGTGTTGTCGCTCGCAGCCAACAAGGACATAACTATCCCTGATCGCATCGATTTAACCAAACATATCACAAAAATTTACAAGATTTTCTCCCTGCCGTTTGACGTTGATAAACTACAGCAGGCCTTGCCAACAGGGACGGAAATCCACTCGGTCGGTGAGCGCTCACTGCTATTAAAAATTGGGCCGCGGCTAGGCATCACAGGGTTAGCCCTGAAAGCCAAGACCCAAGTATTCGTCGATTCGCTGTTCTCAACGCAATTGAAGCTGCTATCAACCGTTGATGGCAAGACTTTTGTCAAGTATCGGGTTGAGAGCAACAAGCAAAATAACTTCGGTGTTGAAGCGAAGTTAACTACTGGCATTACTTTCTTGAACACTTCCTTTCTGGATAATGTCATCGGTAGCGAGATGATTACGGCCTCGCTAGAACGCAGCAAACATGCGGATTTAATTTATGAGTTCGTCTACGACTTGAGTCGCAGCGAAGCTCGCAAAGCACTGGGAAGAGCGATACTTGGCGATCTGTCGATGAGTCAAGAAATCGGCACATTTCGCACTAATGCTGATGATTATCTTGGCGTGTCAATAATGGCGAAGCGTTCTGACTTGTTGGTTGATTTAGTCAAATCAGGCAAGGTTGCCTTCACAACGGGCGAAAAAACTTTGCTGCCGAAGCTACAACAGCTTGTCGGGCAAGAGTTTAGCGGTAGTTTCGTTGAGTTCAGTCGCAATGAAATTGAGGGCAGCGAGGAAACAAGCTCCGTGAATGCACTGGCTGAACATGAGGAGATAGCTTCTTATCGCTACGAGTATGATAAAACCAACGAACTACTGCTGGGATTGGTGCTCAATAATGTCGCAAGCATTGAAGTAGATTCAACCGCTCTCCGCAAAGACATCTTATCGGCGGCGCAGGGCTTGAAACAGGCGACCGTCAACCGTTTGAGTTTTAATTATACGTATAGCGAAAAGAAAAACACCGCCGCAATTATCGCCAGTTTCTTTAACATCGCGGACAATGTTATCGGTGCTAATCAACCAACACTTGGCAAGATCGTCAGTGCGGTGCGTAATAGCGAACAGTGCGCAGGCAGTGAGGAAGCCGTGTTTAGCATCGCAGGCACGATGTCTGACAAGGCGATTCAAAATTTAATCGCTTATCAACCACAAGAAGCTTGGGTAGGAGTGGCGAAGATAGCTGGATTTACGCCCGCCGCCTATTTCCGCTATGAAACGAAACGCCAGCAGCTGTTCACTACAATGGATCGCAAGACGCGCAAGTTGATGAAAAAATTTGCTGAACATGCGATTCCATTTTGGGAGCAGGATTTCAAGAAAACAGACAAGAAGGCAATCGCCGAGCGGTTGCGCAACTTGTTCAAAGCTTTTCATGGCGACCCGTCGCTGTTGGAACTATTGATATTCCTTGCTTCAGCTGATTATCGGCAGGACAAAGACCCAGATCGTTTCTCGCAGGGTATGACGGTGAATGTGGCGTTGAACACCGACCGCTGTAATTTGCGCTGGGGGCAAAGCGGCAAGTTTAGCTCGCTGTGAAACTGTATTGCCTCTAGCAACGGTGAAGGAGGAGTATCGGCTTTGTTGCATAAGTAATGCCTATTTTTTTATACGGGGGGGGGGGGGGCGCGCGGGCGCCCCCCCCCCAAAAAAAAAAAAA
>JAPPIL010000106.1 GCA_028877195.1 Pseudomonadota bacterium | reverse complement strand
AAATTACTAAAAAGAAAACCGCTAAAAAGGTCGCCAAAAAAACTAAAAAGAAAATCGCTAAAAAGAAAATTACCAAAAAAGTGAAAAAAATTACTAAAAAGAAAACCGCTAAAAAGGTCGCCAAAAAAACTAAAAAGAAAATAATCAAAGCTGGCAAACCAACACCTAAAAAATCCAAACCCACAGCCAAAAAAAGTATTGAACGGGCATCCGCAGGTGTTGTGGGCAATGCCAACCAAGAGTCTAATGATGTTGTGGCGAGTGATGAAACTTCAGATGACAAGGATTCGCTTGGCTTTGCCGCTAATAGGGATTATGGTCTGAACGCTGAATACAGTAGTGATGACAATGATGAGCGTGAGGATGATGAGGACATGGACAATGATTCAGAGGTTGACTATCTCGATCAGGACTATATCCACTCACCGCTAGACTCGGACGATGATGATGACAAGATGACTTTAGAGGAGCGAGCGTTTAGCGATGAGGGTTATGGCTCAAGCATCTACTCTGATGATGACCTTGATGACGACAACTACTAGGCACTTAACATGAAGCGGATAGCTATCTGCACAGGCGGCGGCGACTGTCCTGGTCTCAACGCCACTATCCGCTCGGTTGTCAAGAGCGCTCGCGGAACACATGGTTGGCAGGTGTTTGGGGTCATAGAGAGCATCAATGGTTTGCTATCTATGCCACCGCGTTGTCGAGAGCTTGGTCTTCAAGACGTTACGAGTATCTTGACATTAGGTGGCACGATAATCTCCACTTCTAACACTGGTTCACCATTCTCTGATGCGGAGCGCACCCAACAGAGCATCAAGGTACTGAAAGATAATTTTCGCAACCTTGGGCTTGATGCACTGATCGTTGTTGGAGGTGAAGGCACCCAGAGTATCGCTGCCTTACTTGGGGAAGCGGGTGTGCCAATTATCGGGATTCCCAAAACAATTGATCGCGACTTGCCTGGCAGTGATGAAACGATCGGTTTTCATACTGCGGTTGATGTGGCGGCTGATGCGGCGGTGCGCTTACAGACAACAGCAGAGTCGCATGATCGGATTATGATTTTAGAAGTAATGGGTCGGCACACTGGCTACATCGCTTTACACGCAGGCTTGGCTGGAGCGGCAAACGTTATCTTGATTCCAGAGATACCCTTCTCTTATGACGCAGTGATCAAAAAAATAATGGAACGCAAAGCATTAGGGCGTTGCTTCAGTTTGATTGTCGTTGCCGAAGGCGCATACGAGCAGGGGCATAGTCCTGCTTATCAAGTATCCGTTGAGGGACGTGAACTGCTAGGCGGCATCTCATCTTCCTTGTCTACACGTTTGTATGAGGCTACTGGTATCCAAACTAGAGTTACAGTATTGGGGCATACCCAGCGTGGTGGCTCGCCCTCTGTTTATGACCGCAACATCGCAACAGCTTTCGGTTGTAGGGCAGTGGAACTCATCAAGGCGAAGCGCTACGGACGCATGGTGGTAATGCAGCAGGGTGAAATAAGAGATATTGAATTAAGTTCAGCCGCCGAGGGCAAATTCGCTTATGTTGATATCAACAATAACCCGTATCTCAAGAGTGCTGAGGCTATCGGCACTTGTCTAGGTAGGAATTTAAATTTCAGCACCGAAGATAACTGACTAATTCGGTGTAATCGGTTTCATAAAAACTAACCCACAAACACATCTGTCAAAACATTGATATGGTTGTTGACGACGATACAGAGATCAAATCGGTAGTGGTCAGCGGTTGGTGTTTGACTAGCGATAAAGTGCTCCGCTCCGCGCTGGAGCGATGAGCGTTTGCGCTCGGAGATAAAATCTTCCACTTGCCAGTTTTTAGCAAGTGATGACCTTGCTTTCACCTCAACGAACACCAGTGTCTTACCGCGTTGGGTAATCAAATCAATCTCAAACCCAATACCACGATAATTACGAGCAAGCACTCGCCAACCTTGACGTTGCCAAGCATTGGCGACAAGCTCCTCAGCCCGATTGCCTAGATTCATTGTTTTGATTGGCGCAAAATTGCGGCGATGTAAATCACAGACACCGAGCGTGCGAAGGTTGCGTAGATGTTCAGCTGTGCCGTAGCCAACATGTTTTTCAAAACCAAAGCCAGGATAACGCACCCCTTGTGCACGCATGTAATTATCACGTGCCACCTTTGCTAGCACTGATGCCGCCGCGATCGCTAGACAGTCCTTATCACCACCAACCAGCGCTCGTTGCGGTATCGTCTGTAAGGTTGGAATTTTCATCCGTCCGTCAACAAGCACCATGTTGATTGTAACTGGCGCAAGACTTAACGCCCGATGCATCGCAAGAAACACCGCAGCAACGATGCCTTTGCTCTCAATCTCACGCACATCGGCAATTCCCACCGCATAATGCTTGGCAACGCTATCAATAACCTCTACTGCTTGCCCTCGCTGTTTTGCCGATAAAGTTTTAGAATCACGCACAAGATGACGTTGCGAGTGGTCAGCAAGCTTCTCATAATCAAGCACCGCATAAGCCGCAAAAACCGACCCAGCTAAACAACCGCGCCCAACCTCATCAACACCAGCAACCGATTGCGACGCAGATACTAGCTCACGTTCAATACTAGAATGAAACATCTGGTTAGCCTCTAACCGGCTTTGTTGCATAACTACACTTCACGGTAAGCACATAACTGCGTTGGCACA
>JAPPIL010000194.1 GCA_028877195.1 Pseudomonadota bacterium | reverse complement strand
ATTCAAGACACCGTTGAGAACACATTTTGCCTGAAGCTTTCCGCACGTGAAAAATTAGACTACTTTGACGGTCTTGGCGTTATCTATGGCGGCATAAAAGACGGCGACACACGACCACTACTCAAAGAGCCTACAGGCATTTACCTATTAGTGTTGAGCCAAGTTTCTAAATGGTTGAGCGACAGGCTGGTGCATGCTCAATATGCGTTAGAACAAGGTGAGTATCATGCCTTTGGTACTGATGTAGATGGTTACCCACATCCCCTAGATAATGATTGTTTTACAACGAGAAACCATTCATCAGGATACATGTTTGCCAGCAAACGCATCCCCGACCCCGAAGCCTGTTGGAATGATGGTAATAGCCCTTGGTGCGATGCTGACGATAAGGTCAAGCTCAATTCCTACACCAAAGGGCAAACACTTACCGCTGCTGATAAAAAACGCATCATGCATAATATCCAAGACATCGGTGATTTTTTTGGAGTTGCCGTTGATAACTTGCTGGAATCTTCTTCGCAACATGAGCATGTGCCAGCGTATCTACTCAACAAAGTTTTTATTCCTGCACTAGATAAGCAAGACACAACCTATGCGGCTTTCCGAACATCAATGGATGATGGTAGCAACGACGATGAGGAACAAGGATATACTTGTTCAGACTGTCGCGCTTGGGAGCAGGTGATTAACACCATTCTGATGAGTGGGAAATTTTTCATGAATTTTTAAAACGATAGGGATGGTATGAAACTTACACGCCGCGAGCTTATCATTCAATTGCGTAATTTGCTTGGCACTGCAAGTATCTATCCTCTGCTGCCGTCTTCACTGCTGGCACAGCCAAGTAACGATGAGCATTTCTTTATCTTTGTCGAACTAAAGGGCGGTGCTCACTATGCCATCGCTACCGACTGTCCTGATCCAAACAAGTTGCCTAATAATCAAGATATATTCATGACGTTGCCTTTGAAGGCTACTGGCGAGTTAGATACTTCTAAATTAACACTGACTGCTAAACAAAAAGAGTTTATCCTCGTGCCTTCACATGGGGAAGAGGAAGAGCCAGATATGAGCGATCTTCCCTTTGCTTATCATACCGACTCTTATTTTGCGGCATTACCAGAGCGCTTTGCTGGTGGAACTACAAATGCTGGTTATGATTATCATCTTGGTTGGTCTGGCACGCCTTTAAAGGATTTAACCGACACAGTAAGTGTTGTCCGCGGCGTGTCGATGCAAGGCACGTTTCATGGCCCTGCTAACCTTGAAATCTTCAGCGGTTTTAGTGATGGTAGCAAACCTCATGTCGCAGGTGTCATCGCTAGCCACCTACAGAAACGTGCAGGAGGCGGAACACTGCCGCTTGATAATCTAGTGCTTGATGGCGCAGCTTATGTCAGTAGTGAAAACTCCCTGCGAGCAATAAAACTACCATCACGAGCCATCGCCCAAGTGCTTGCTAACCTTCGTGGCAATAATCTTGACCTCCAACATGCCAAACATGTCCTTGAATCTATTGATCATCGGGACAAGTTAAGTGTTAAACAAAATTCTATTATCAACGCTTATCTTGCAGCATTCGGAGATTATGATGTTTTAAAAGATAAGCTACAACATACAGGAATAGATAAAGATTTAAGCAATAACCACATCAAGCAACAGCTCGACGCTTGTGCTGCTATGTTTAAGAATAATCTCGCCAGAGTTGTAACGATCTGCACAGGCACAAATGGCGTTTTTGGTAATTTTGATGCACATGGAAACTTATACGGAGGAGGAGACTTCCTACCCATGCATAGCAAGCTACTGCAAGACACACTTGCTGGCATTGCTGAGTTTATCAGCGATTTAGAGGCAGATAACACTCTCAAGGGCAAAGTAACGCTAGTCATTAGCGCTGATTATGGTCGTAATAGCAATTTCGCTGGCAATCAGGTTCGACCTACTGCGAGCACCACCGACCTTACACCCCTAAAATATTTAGGCAATGGGCATTTTTTTCAGAACAATAATTACACCTTGTATGGCAAGGGTATCAAAGGCGGCGTATGGATGGGGGAAAGCGACCCTGTTACGCGCCACCCTTATTGTGTAAACTTAACCAAACTGCATAGAGCAACCACTGGTGTAGAAGTCGCACGAGCGTTTGAAGACCCCTACCAGTCGCGACCAACCACCGCAGGACACAAACTAAAAACTAAAAACGACTACTCAACACAAGTAGATGCCTCGCCTGTTACAGAACAAGTGGAATCAGCAGTGGCACACAAGCGAGGACATGAAAAGGAGATAAGAGCATTGATGGCCAAAGATATCGTGCGCACGCTGACCACGTGTGCGGGCATGACCAGCGACGAATATCAAGAGCACTACGGTGAAGATGAGCGTGCTGACATACCTGCCAATACTATCAAGCAGTTGCTTGCAAAAAAATAATCATCGCTAGCAACAAAGCTCCTACAGCTGGCTTTGTTGCATAACTAACATCTCTCCTTTTTAGTATGCGGAGGGCTTTCCCCCCTCCACGAAACGTGCCAAAAGGCACGTTTCGCCCCCCTTTGAACGTGCCTTTTGGCACGTTCCTCATAAAGACATATGCTGGTTTGAGTCGGAAACAAAATTTTATTCGCTCGCTAACACTCGTCTCATAAATATTTTTTTCCGACTCTGATGAGACCAACATATGTCTGACGAC
>JAPPIL010000254.1 GCA_028877195.1 Pseudomonadota bacterium | reverse complement strand
GTCTGTCGCAGACGCACTTTTTTCAAAAAGTTTGGAAGGCTCTTCATTAGGGGCTGGTGTTGCCCCCCTAAAAAGTGGACAAAGCCCGAAGCCTAACAAGCTCGCCTCTCATTAAAGACAAGCTACAGCGGTTGCACAGTATGGTCTTCTTTCTTGAGACGGCCATTCGCGTGCGCTTTGACGAACATTTTGATTATCTCTGGGTCAAACAATTCTTGGTTAGGGACAGCAAGGCGTTCAACCGCTTCATCAGTGCTCATAAATGAAGTATAGGTGCGCCCTGAAGTCATAGCATCAAACGCATCCACTAGGGCAACGATACGAGCGATCAAAGGAATTTCCTCACCAACTAAACCATCTGGGTAACCAGTGCCATTCCAGCGCTCATGGTGGTATTTGACACCCGCGATGTAATTTTCAACGTTAGGCAAGCTTCGCAGCATCTCTGCTCCAATTGTAGGGTGTCGCTTCATCTCTTCAAATTCATCAACACTTAACAGGGTAGGTTTTTTTAAAATTGCATCGGGAATACCTACTTTGCCAATGTCATGGCAATGCGCGCTAATAATTAGATTGCGTCGCAACTCACCGCTCAAATTCATCTCTTCAGCTAACACCGTCGCATAACGACACACCCGCTCGGAATGCCCATACGTGTAGGTGTCCTTCGCTTCAACTGTGGTAATAAGTGTTTCAAAAAAACCGACCAGCGCCTGCTCAAGTTCAGCCCGCAAAAACAACGACTCTAAAACATTGGCACATAAGCCCAGCAATGACACCACCTCATGTAACTTATTCTGCTGTTGTTCAGAGAGACTGCGGTTTACATCAATATCTACCAAAAACCACACTACGTCATGATTAGCGACAGGGATGATGATTTTTTTAATGAGCCGCAAATCCCCGACCGTCATCATCTTAACCGCTGATTTTTTCTCAACAGCAGTGCGATAACCGTCAGCAAACTCCCCATCTTGCGTGGCATTGTATGTTTCTCGCTCTTCATCGGTGTCTTGGGTGTAGATAAAGTTTACTCCCTCTACCACAGGCAAAACCGTGATGAGATGCGTTTTCAACATTGCCAACGCCGATGCAATGGTTGGCTGACTGGCGATTTCAAGAAAATTGCGATAAATATGCGCTGGAATAACCAGCGTTTGATGCTCCGCAAGCGGTTGCGTTTCATATTTGACAGGTGCATCTGCAACTCGCTCGGCTTGTGGCATATCTTTAACGTCAAGGATATGGATCTGGGTTTCCTCATGCTGTTCTTCTTCATCCCCAGGTATGACATGAGCTTCTTCTTGAACTTCTTTTTTCGTATCTTTTGCCGCACTGACGATGCAATCAATTCTCGTAAAGCCAACGGTAAGTATACCCTCAATCGTCGTCGCCTTATGCGCCTCAAGCCGTTCACCGTCCATGAACGTGCCATTCTTTGAATCTAAATCCTCGACCGTCATCTTGTCGTTGAAAAAATCAATCCGAAGATGATGGCGCGATACTTTCTTATCATTCAACACAAGATGATTATCGCTGCCGCGACCAATCAATACTGGCATACCAGAAACGCGATAGGTAAACTTCTTACCATTGCTGTGCAATACCAGCAGGGTTACCGATGGCGCTGAATATGTCGCAATGCCCATAGGTTAACACACCTAATACTCAAGTTCGTTTCGGTTGTTTTTGCTGAAAGTAAAATTTATTATTTATATTCAACAATATCGGGTTGTTTAGGTGATTATTGCTGCTGAATTCAACTGCTTGCCCTCTGCATGGAGGCGATAATTTCATACCAGTATCATGTCGCCGCACCGACCGTGCAAAGTTGGCAGCGTTGGGGGCATGAGCTAGAACTTGCCAAGCAGCAGAGCAGTCTTGAGGCAAAATTATCCTGCCCTGCGGGGACGATGGCTGTCTTACAACGAGCGTTCAGTTTACAACTTAATCGGCATGATGGCTGGGATTGCCCAGAGCAGGCGGCTTTTGGTTGGGCGGCTAGATACTACAAGCGTGGGGTGAAGTTTTCATCTTACGAGGGTCAGAGTAAGGTTCAGTTCACCCAGTCTTATCCAAACTTTGCTGATTTTGACTTTGTTATCGTTGATAGCAATGTCCAGCCAAGTGGTGAACAGGGACACTTGCGACTGGAAACCAGCGAAACGAGGAAGACGTTAGAGCTGGTGGCGGTGATACTAGCGCGTTGGAGGAAAATGCAGCGCCCTAAACATTGGCTTATCGTTGGTGGTGGGATACTGCTTGATGTCGCTTGTTTTGCTGCTGCTTTAAGCGGTGCAAAAACAACCCTGCTGCCGACGACATTGACGGCAATGCTTGATGCCAGTGTTGGTGGTAAGACGGGGGTAAACTTTCCTCCCTTTGGCAAAAACCAAGTCGGCGCGTTCCATTTTTCAGAGCGGGTGATTATCAATCCAACTTGGCTACAGACATTGCCACAACGTCAGCTACTGGCTGGTGCGTGGGAAGCGGTCAAGCATGCTATCATTGCCGCCGACATAGAGATGCTCAATGCATGGCTAACATGGTCGGGCGACATTACCGCCCTGCCTGATCTACAGGCTAATCTTGCCGTCAAAATCGGAATAATTAGCACTGATGCGGGCGAAACAGGCTTGCGGCGAGTGTTAAACTTTGGGCACACGTTGGGGCATGCGTTGGAAGGAGTTGCCCATGC
>JAPPIL010000011.1 GCA_028877195.1 Pseudomonadota bacterium | reverse complement strand
GGTAAGCAGCCTGCGTATCGCACCATTGCTTTGGTTGACCACCAGCGTATGCTGACCGATTGGTTGGTTACCGTCATCACGACCGAAATTTGACATCTCTTGGAGGCGACGGGCGTTCTCATCAAAGACCAGCATCGCAGGAACTTTAGAAGATTTCAAATCCTTCACCTCAATCTTCACCTGCTGGCGAGTCAAGGCATTGCGAAAAATATCTGCGACCCTCTCACCTTCGTTCTTATTGTCCTTCGGGTCAACGATAGTGCTAGCATTGTCCTGCACCAAACTTTTGGACAGATCGGAGTCAATCCGCCTGAATTTGTATTTGCGCTCACCAGCTTGCGCCTCAAGATACTGCATGAAGTGGGTGTCGATGAGCTTATCAGCAACAAGCACTGCGATGCCAGCTTCCTCAAACATCGCAACATAGGCAGCCTGTGTATCAATGTCGCTACAGTAGACAATCGTGTCATCGGTTTGCTTGCCATACTGCTCAAGGTATTTCTCAAGGGAAAGATAGTCGCCAGCTGTGCTTTTATACAGCACGTGCGGCAGAAGTTTCTCGTAGGTGCTAGTATCTTTCATCATCGCATACTTGATGAACGGATGAATGTCTTGCCAACATGCTTGAAACTTGTCTTCCTCTGTCTTCGCCATGCCGAGTAGCTTGTCTGCGACCTTCTTGGCAATATGCTGTGAAATTTTGATAACTTGTGGGTCATTCTGTAGGTAACTGCGTGAGACATTTAGCGGCAAGTCAGGGCAGTCAAGTGCTCCCTGTAGCACGGTCAAGTAATCAGGCACGACTTCCTTGAGGTTGTCGGCTACATACACTTGATTGCAGTAGAGTTTCACCTCGCCTTGAGAGGCATCAAGCTCATGCCGCAAATTAGGAAAATACATGATACCACGCAAGTTGAAAGGGTAGTCAACGTTAAGATGAATCCAAAACAATGGATCGCGCTTGGCAGGGAACAGGCTATGGAAAAAATCCATATAGTCCTTATCATTTAGTTGTGATGCGGATTTTGTCCATAGGGGTTGTGTGTCATTGATCTGCTTGGCAAGCAAAAACACAGGATACTTCACGAAGGCACAATACTTACGCAAAATGGCCGCAAGGGTAGCTTCGGATAGCATCTCTTTGGCATTATCGCTGATATGGAGGGTGATAGTCGTCCCAACGGTTGTGCGCTCGGAACTGGATAGGGTGTAATTGATTGAGCCATCGCACACCCAATGCGCTGCTGTCGCCATTGGGCGGTAGGAGAGGGAGTTAATTTCAACCTTATCAGCAACCATAAAACTGGAGTAAAAACCCAACCCGAAGTGCCCGATAACCTGCTGGTCTGCGTCCTTGTCTTGATATTTTTCAACAAAGTCATGCAAGCCAGAGAAGGCAACCTGGTTGATATACTTTTCTATTTCGCTTGCTTCCATGCCAATTCCAGTGTCGCTGATGGCAAGCTTCCCAGCCTCTTTATCGATGCTGATATGCACCGCAAACTCTTCCAACGGGCGACTCTCTTCCCCCAAGGCGCTGATTTTATGGAGCTTGTGAAGAGCGTCGATGGCATTAGCGACCAGTTCACGCAAGAAGATGTCCTTTTCTGAATAGAGCCACTTTTTGATAATTGGGAGAATGTTCTCGGCATGAATGGAAATCTTACCGCTAGTCTGGTTAGAAGAAGTGGTGCTCATACTCATCTCAAGTGGTTATACTAACTCGCTATAATAACTGTGTAAATAAGTAGCTCTAATACGACACTAGCCACCATTCACAGCGGATACAACAAGCGGCTAAATTTTAGTTTATTCAGATATATGCGGTCAATTGACATTTTTATACGTGAGGTGTTGCCCTTTATTGTCTACTCGACTCATAAACAAAAAAAACTATGCCACTCGTGTCGATTCAAACTTGCGCGTAACCATGACCTTTATCTGGCCTGGGAAAGCAACCTCATCGGTTAGCTTTTGGGCAATGTCTTTAGTCAAAGACTCTAAATCAGATTCCTTCACCCGTTTTTGATCCACCTCAACCCGAACCTCCCGTGCACCATGCATCGGTTCAACCTTCGTAATACCATCAAACGTCCTGATGACATCTTCTATCGTATTCAACCTGTTCTGATAATCATCCTCCAGATTGACCCTCGCACCAGGCCTCGCACCTGAAAGCGTATCCGCTGACTTGAGAACATAAGCAAGCGGTGTCTCAAGAATAAGGTCGTTGTGATGACTCATCACCGCATCACAAATCACCCTTGATTCACCATAACGGTCAGCATAATCACCGCTAATCACCGCATGACTCCCCTCGATACGATAATCAATCGCCTTGCCAATATCATGCAACAACCCGCAACGCCGCGCTAATTGTGGATCAACACCTAGTTCATGACCTAACAATCCAGCTAACGTCGCAACCTCAATAGAGTGATACCACTGGTTTTGCTTATAGCTTGTGCGCCAGTTGAGATAACCGATAAGTTTTTGAATTTCAGGAGCAATCCCGCGTAACTGTAATTGATGACAAGCCTTGCCACCAAGACGAGATGCCTCATGCTCTAGGCGTTTGAGATAACCAGCATAAGTTTGATTTAGTTTGTCGGCTTTGCTCTTCTTGACCAGAATGCTGTTAAGCGTAAGGCGTAATGCTTCCCGCGCCACCCCTAACCCACCGTTAAGCGTAACTTTGGGTTGGTCTTCATGACACTTTACCTGCACCCCATCAGAT
>JAPPIL010000074.1:965-2778 GCA_028877195.1 Pseudomonadota bacterium | reverse complement strand
AGGGGGGAAAGCCCTCCGCATACTAAAAAGGAGAGATGTTAGTTATGCAACAAAGTCGGGTGCAGGGGGATTGAATGTGCCAAAGGGCACATGCGGGTATATAACCCCCTGAAACAAACAGTCATTCTGTGTAGTTGTATGTGCCAACGCAGTTATGTGCCTACCGTGAAGTGTGGTTATGCAACAAAGTCGGCGCAAGTGGCACGGACAGATAATGGGTGGGAATGTGAGTAGTCTAAAAGTCAGCGAAGTTAGCAAGATTATCAGCGAAAAAATAAAATCCTACGAGCATCACGATAGCTTGCAGGAAACAGGCACGGTATTGTCCGTCGGTGATGGTATCGCTCGTGCTTATGGGTTGCATGAAGCGATGGCAGGTGAGTTGGTTGAATTCGCTAGCGGTGTGCAGGGTGTTGTGCTCAACCTTGAGGAAGATAATGTCGGTGTCGCAATCTTGGGCGACTGTAAGACTATCCGTGAAGGCGATCAAGTAAAACGCCTGCAACTTATCAACTCGGTGCCATGCGGCGAACAGCTTATCGGCAGAGTCGTCGATGCTCTCGGCAATCCACTCGACGGTCGCGGTGAGCTTAAGGCCTCGGAACAAGGGCAAATGGAAGTCAAAGCGCCTGGAATTATCGCTCGCCAAAAAGTTGCTGAACCATTGCAGACAGGTGTAAAAATTATCGACGCACTGACACCGATTGGGCGTGGACAACGTGAGTTGATTATTGGCGATCGTCAAACGGGCAAGACTGCGGTAGCGGTTGACACGATTATCAATCAAAAGCACGAAGATGTCATCTGTATCTATGTTGCCATCGGTCAGAAAGCTTCAACCGTTGCCAAGATCGTTGAAACGCTGCGTTCACATGGTGCGATGGACTATACCGTAGTGTTAGCTGCAACCGCGATTGATCCTGCACCGATGCAGTTTCTTGCTCCTTATGCAGGTTGCCGCATGGGTGAATACTTCCGTGATCGCGGCAAGCATGTGGCGATCTTTTACGATGACTTAACCAAACAGGCGGTCGCTTATCGTGAACTTTCCTTGCTTTTACGCCGTCCACCTGGGCGTGAGGCTTACCCAGGCGATGTGTTTTATCTCCACAGTCGGTTGCTAGAACGTGCTTGCAAACTCAACGCTAAACTCGGTGGTGGTTCACTTACCGCTTTCCCAATTATTGAAACCCAAGCTGGCGATATTTCCGCTTACATTCCAACCAACGTCATTTCGATCACCGATGGGCAGATATTTTTGGAGTCGGATCTGTTTTTCAGCGGCGTGCGTCCCGCAATGAATGCGGGGTTATCGGTATCTCGTGTTGGCGGCGATGCCCAAGTGCCGTGTATGCAAAAGTTATCGGGCACGTTGCGGCTAGAGTTGGCGCAATATCGTGAGCTTGCGGCGTTTGCGCAGTTTGGTTCGGATTTAGATGAAGCAACGCAGAAGACTTTGGGGCGTGGCGAGCGGCTGGTTGAAGTTCTCAAGCAAGCGCAATATGAGCCATTAGCAGTCGGTCTGCAAACGGTTATTCTGTATGCTGCAACGAGTGGCATACTTGACCAGTATGAAGTTACGGAGCTTGGCGATTTTATCCAACAGCTCTGCGACTACTGTCGCGACAATCATAGCGCCTTACTTGACAAGATCAAGGCACGAGCAAAACTGCCTGATGTTAAGGAAGAGATGCAATCTCTGTTGGACAGGTTTGTCAGTATCTACAGCAAGAAGTGAAGCAGAAGCAGTAAAAAATGCAAACACTGAAGGAAATCAAAAAGCGCGTCGGCAGTGTCAAGAACACGCAGAAGA
>JAPPIL010000074.1:0-955 GCA_028877195.1 Pseudomonadota bacterium | reverse complement strand
ATTACTAATGCAATGAAACTCGTGTCTTCAGCGAAGTTCAACAAGGCTGGCAAGGCGGTCGTTGGTGCTCGTCCGTATCGGCAAGCACTGGATGGTCTGATCAAACAGTTGCTGCAACCAGATGTTGAGCACCCGCTGCTGCGAGTTGGACACAGCGACGATGCCCAGTCAACAAAGGTGTTGGTATTGCTGTTTACAAGCGATAGGGGTTTATGCGGTGCTTTGAATGCTAATATGCTGAAGTATGTCGAGAAAACCTTGCGGGCCGAGTATGGTGAAAGTTTTCGCACGTGTGTTGATTTTATTGCCATTGGTAGGAAGGCGCAGCAGTTTTGTCGCAAGCATAAGCTCAATACTATTCTTGAGCAGAGCCGTGTTGAACAGCTTGACCCTCTTGTCTGGCAACGGGAACTTCTGAAGATTGCGACTGAAAAATTTCAAGCGGGGGTTTATGACTCGGTGCATTTAGCTTTTCAGTGGTTTGTGTCGGGGCTGAAGCAAGTTCCTAGTTGGCAACAGTTTTTACCGATAGATGCGGCAACACTTACTGCCGATACCGATAAGAGCGAAGACACAGACAATGAAATTTATGCGGGTGAGATGTTGTTAGAACCAGACCGTCAGCAGGTAATAGGTCAAATCTTAAGCCAACACCTTGCTAATCAACTGTTTTGTGCTTTGCTCAATAGCTTGGCATCGGAGCATTGTGCGCGTATGAATGCGATGGATAGTGCAACTAACAATGCCAAGAAGGTCGTCAAAGACTTGACGTTACAGTATAATCGCGGTCGCCAAGCGGCGATTACGAAGGAATTGATTGAGATAACTGCAGGTGTGCAGGCGATATGATGTTTGTTTGCGGAGGGCTTTCCCCCCTCCGCAACTCCCCCCTATTGTCTAAAGACATATGCTGGTTTGAGTCAGAACAAACTTTTTACCATTCGTATGACTCATG
>JAPPIL010000099.1 GCA_028877195.1 Pseudomonadota bacterium | reverse complement strand
GAGCAAATGAACCAACCTGTGCTTGTTTTTGAAAAAAAACTGCTCAAGTTCTTCCTTATCTTTTTCTTTATCTTACACGTGTTGGCAATCATATCTGTGCCGTTGAGTTCTTTTCTCACCCCAATAGAGAGGGAGGTGAGTTTCGTCGTTGATGTTTTGCCAGAGACGGCTATTCCAGCGCCAACGACCGCAGAAGAACCGCCTGCTACGGATATGTTGCCGCAGTTGCCGAAGAAATTTACCGTCAAAAGCGAGCAGTTGCCTAGCTTGCCGAAGGCTGCGACTGAAGAAGATGCGCAAGACAATGAGCCGAGCGATGAGGTAGCCGCACACAACGATGATGGCAATCTGCTCAAAGCCAAAGATGCTCTGAAACGTTTGGCACTTGAGCGCTTGCGTAGTCAAAAGCTACAGGAAACAAAGAAACAGCGAGCGTTGACCAAACAGATGCACAAGGCATTGCTGAACATATCTTCGCTCAAGAATAGCGATGCGGTGCGGTCAAAGTATCAAACTGTGTTGCGAGTGTTTATCCGTAGGAATTTTATTTTGCCAGATATTCATGACCTCAAAAACGCCGATATAAAAGTAAAACTAGAGATCAAAATCAACGATAAGGGTTATTTATCAAAGATGCGTATCATTCAGTCTTCAAACAATAAAATCTTTGATGAACTGGCGGCGAGTGCGGTCAAAAATTCTTCGCCCTTCCCTACCCCGCCACGTGAACTCATTGAGCAGGATATTATCATCATTCTAACCCCGCTGATGACGAGTTGATGCGAGTGGCAACATGACAACAAAAGACAGCAACAAAAGGAGTAAAGGCATGCGAGCGCTTTTGTTATTGGGTTTAGCGACAACACTGATGGCGAATAAGCCGATGGTGGTCAATGTTGATAATCCGCACTTTCGTAAGATTATCACGACGATACCGAAATTTACTATTCATAAGAGCACGCCTGAACGCCAAGATATAGCAGATTTTGGGCAACGGCGTTTGGGGTATTTGCTTGCTTACAGTCGTTTGTTCCGAGTTGTGCCGCCAGCCACCTACGAGAAAAACACGATGCAGGTGCGGGATTTTCAAAAGCTTGGAGTGGAGGTGTTGATCAAAGGTGAACTCATCGGTAGTGGGCGTAAGACGAGTTTGATGCTCAAGGCTATTGACCTGCGCCGCAAGAAGATTATCACTCAACGCCAATATGATAATGTCTCACGTCAGAATATTGATCGGATTTTGCGTCTCTATGGCAATCAAATCTTGATGACCTACACTAAAAAATCGGGAATTTTCTTCTCCAAGATCGCTTTTGTCGGCAAGCGTCGTAAGCAAGACCACAAGCAGATATATGTCATGGATTTTGATGGTTCTAATCTTGAGCAGATAACTAATTCTAAAGCACACCACCTGTCGCCTTCATGGAGTCCTGATAATCGCTATATCGTTTATACTTCGTTTGTGGACGATAATCCTGACTTGTTTATCTATGACCGCTTGATCAAGAAACATCGCAAGATTTCGGGGCGAGCTGGTGTCAATAGCGGCGGTCAGTTTGCGCATAAGGGCAATTTAGTTGCGTTTACTGGCTCAATGCGTGGTGATACCGATATATTTATTACCGATACACAAGGCAGTAAACGCCAGCGTTTGATTCGTGGGCTTGGCTTGGATGTTGATCCGACTTTTTCCCCGAATGGCAAGTGGTTGGCGTTTGTGTCGGGGCGTTATGGCAATCCGCATATTTTTCGTGCGACGTTGAATTGGCAAGATAACCGTCTTCGAGTTATTGATGATAAACGCTTGACCTATGCTGGTTGGTATAATGCCAATCCGTCATGGTCGCCCGATTCCCAAAAAATAGCTTTTGCTGGTTATGATCGGGATATTGATCGTTTTGATATATTTTTGATGAATTCCGATGGTTCAAATCTTGAGCGCATGACGCTTGATCGTGGTGATAACGAAAGTCCGTCATGGTCGCCTAATGGCATGATGCTGGCGTTTTTTTCTACCCGTGTGCCGAACAGTGGCAGGAAGGGGCAGGCGCAGATATATGTTATGAGTCGTGATGGTAGTGAGCAACGCATGATTGCGACGGGTTTGTATGAAGCGCGCACGCCGCGTTGGAGTAGGGATGGCGGCATTAAAGCTAATTAGTTTGGCTTTGCTGGTATGGTTGCCTGTATCGCAAGGTCGCAGTGCTGTGCTTGGCGATCGTATAATTTTAGATATTGGTGGCAATAGCTTTACACAGCGCCAGTTGGAAGCGCATATCTTGGTGCGGGAGTCGCTGCAGCAGCGTGTTGATGATAAACTTTTTGTGGCAGCGACTTGGCAACGCCACCTACAGTCTTTTCTTGATGACATGTTGATTTTAGCAAAGATAGAGCAGTACAACTGGTATCCTGCCTCGCATCAAGAGATTAGCATGGCGTTGAAGACCGCACGCAACAACCTTGGGGCGGCAAACTCTGACTTGGTGCGACTTGGAGTGGATGCTAAAATGCTGCGAAGTTTGGTTGCCAGCAACTTAAAAATAAAAACATATCGCAGCAACCAGAGCGGTGATTGGCTCGTGAGGTTGCGCAAGGAAACTTACATGCGATTTTATACGGGCAGCTCGGTGTTTAGGGAAATAAGGCCGCAATAGGGGCTTTGTTGCATAACTAACATCTCTTTTTATTATGCGGAGGGCTTTCCCCCCTCCACTAAACGTGCCAAAAGGCACGTTTCGCCCCCCTATCGTCTTAAGACATATGCTGGTTTGAGTCGGAAACAAAATTTTATTCGCT
>JAPPIL010000161.1 GCA_028877195.1 Pseudomonadota bacterium | reverse complement strand
GGGAACGTCTCTCCGCATGATAAAAAGGAGAGATGTTAGTTATGCAACAAAGCCGGAAGACCTCCCAAATTTCTTTTTGAAAAAAGTTTGCTCAAACACTTTTGAAAAGATAAATAAAAAATCCCATGTTCATC
Source organism: Pseudomonadota bacterium (assembly GCA_028877195.1). Lineage (GTDB taxonomy): Bacteria > Bdellovibrionota_B > Oligoflexia > Oligoflexales > JAPPIL01 > JAPPIL01. Next base: position 2,683 of record JAPPIL010000161.1, on the reverse strand, counting down.
AAAGAACTAGTACTAGCATCATCTTCTCCCTACAGAAGAAAGCTTCTGCAGTCCACAGGTCTGACGTTTCGCTGTCAGCCCGCCGATGTCGATGAGTCCAGCATTCACGGGCGCAATGCCCACGATACCGCCAAACTACGGGCAAGGCGCAAGGCTGAAGCAGTCGGACGCTTGCATCCACAAAGCCTCGTGCTCGGTTGCGATCAAGTGCTTGGGTTTAATGAGCAAAATATCCCAAAAGCCCGCACCGCTGAAGTTACCAAAGAACATTTACGTATGCTATCGGGGCAACAACACACGCTTTATTCCGCCTTCGCCCTTTATCTCCACCACAGCAAGCCCCCTCTACTTGCTATCGATGTCATCCCCGCACACATGCGCATGCGGCAACTCACTGCTGCCGAGATCGACGGCTTTATCGCCTTTGATGAATGGTCGGAGACCGTCGGCTGCTACCGCTACGAAAGTACTGCCGTCAACCTGTTTGAACATGTCGATGGCTCGCAACACACAATCGTTGGTCTACCGTTGCTAGAGGTATTAACTACTTTGCGTAAAATCGGCATCAATCCCCTGCTTGCCCCACAACCGCCATGGGAATTACGATGACCATCCAGCTCCTATCAAACGCAGTGATAAACAAAATCAAAGCAGGCGAGATGATCGTGCGTCCGGCCAATGTTATCAAGGAGTTGGTCGAAAACGCCATCGATGCCCAAGCAACGCACATCAATGTCGCAGTGCAACGCGGCGGTTTAGACGCGATAACTGTCAGCGATAACGGGATTGGCATCAGTGCGGATAAGCTAGAGCTAGCTGTGCAACGTCATACCACCAGCAAAATCAACACCGTCGAAGACCTCTATAATCTCCAATCACTAGGCTTTCGCGGTGAAGCACTGGCATCAATGGCCGAAGTATCGAGGTTTAGCATCGCCAGTGTGCAGGCAGGACATGAGCAAGGCATGCGACTGACGGCTGGTCAAAATCTTCCCCGCCAGATGGAGTGGTCTGGCACAGCAGGAACTACTGTGAAAGTCAAAGAACTGTTCTTCAATATCCCCGTGCGTCGCAAGTTTCTGAAAAGCCCCGCGACAGAATACATGCATTGCCTCGACTGTATGCATGCCTTTGTGTTGGGGCATCCACAGATTGCCTTTACCTTCAGTCATAACGGTAAGGAACAGCTGCGTGCCGAGATATGCAGCACCGCCGCTGAAGAGCAACGACTGCGCGAACGCAGCACCGTAGTCTTCGGTGTCCAAGAACTGCTATACGGACAGGCTGAAAATGAGGTCGCAAAGTTGAGTGCCCTATTCTCCCCGCCTGGTATCGATCGCGGCAATGCCCGACTCATCTATACTTTCGTCAACGACCGCTGGGTGAGTGATAAGCTTTTGAAATACGGCATCCTGCGCGGCTACCACAGTCATCTGCTCAAAGGGCGCTACCCACTCTATGTTGGCAACCTGCGGATGCACCCGTCTTTGCTCGATGTCAACGTCCACCCCACGAAGAGCGAAATAAAATTTCAATACGCTAAAGAAGTGCAGGAACTTTTAGCACTGACGATCAGAAGACAGCTGCGCACAGGCAATTGGACATTACCACCAGCATCCCCAACACTAGCAGCGCCGCCGATGCCAGCTAGCAGCGCCAGCTCCTCCCCATCATCGACGCGTGTGCCACTACCCGCAGTCGCACCACTAGCCAGACCCCTGCACCAGCCCTTGCGTTCTACTTTTACTCCTGCCCCCTACCCAACAGCACCGCCGCACCCCCCTCACACACAAACGACCATCATACCCCCACCAGCTCAACAAGGTAGTGAGGAGATACTTTGGCAGCAAATGCGCTTGTTGGGCGTGTTTGCCAAATGCTATCTGCTCTTTAAAAATCACGAGGAGTTGATGCTCGTCGATCAACACGCCTTTCATGAACGCATTATCTACGAACAAATAATGACCGACCCTGCTTTGCTGGCACAACGCCAAACACTTGCCATCGTCGAAACGATTACCCAGTTGTCGCCAGATGAGATTGAACTGGTCGCTGAACGGCGTGATGCCTTTGCCCATTACGGTTTTGAGCTGGTGGTCGATGGCGCGGTCGTGCAGGTCAAAACCGTGCCCACGCTCTTACAGGGAAAAAATATCGCGGTGTTGGTGCGTGAACTTATCGCTTTAGCCCAAAAGGATTTAACCGCTTGGCTAGGAGAAACACTACTGCATGATGTCGTCGCCACTATCGCTTGTCGGGCAGCGGTGAAGGCGGGCGACACGTTGACCGACACGCACCTTCAACAGCTGTTGACGCTTGCCAACAAGGTTGATTTTTATCACAACTGTCCGCACGGACGCAGGGTGATTAGAACTTTTTCTAAACAACAGGTAGGCAATTGGTTTGACCGTATCTAGGGCGTTAGCGACAGTTGCTGCCACGAGTAGTTATCAGCAATTGCTTGAACAGGTGAAGCGGGCGGTCGAGACCTGTGATTTTATCGCGATCGTTGGCGCAACTGCGAGCGGTAAAACCGCACTGGCACTACGGCTCCAGCAAGACATGGGTGCCGAGATAATCGCTTGTGATTCGGTGCAGGTGTATCGTGGTTTTGACATCGGCAGCGCCAAACCATCCGCCGCTGTTCGTGCCCAAGTGCCACACTATCTGATCGATTGTGTTG
>JAPPIL010000030.1 GCA_028877195.1 Pseudomonadota bacterium | reverse complement strand
AGCGGCGAGAAACATTTCTGGCATGACCAGCTGTTCACCCTCATCAACCCACGCTTAACAGCCAAGACTGGCACGATTACGTTTGAGGAAGGTTGTTTTAGCTTCCCTGGTATGTTCGGTGAAGTTGAGCGCGCTCGCACTATCAGTGTCGTTGCCCAAGATGTTGATGGCAAGGAATTCACGCTAGCAGCGGACGGGCTGTTTTCTATCTGCGTTCAACATGAGATCGACCATCTCAACGGTGTAGTGTTCGTTAACCACATGGAAGCTACCCACGCTGCTAGTATCAAGAATAAAATGCTAGAACCAAAAGTTTAGTCTGCATGCCACGCATCGCCCCATCACTACTGGCGTTTGATCAATTGCGTCTTGGCGAGGAAGTAGCAAACCTTACAGCCGCTGGCATCGATATGCTACACATTGATGTGATGGATGGACACTTTGTCAGCGATATTAGCTTTGGGCGACCGTTAATTGTGGCGTTGAAGCAGCAGCATCCTGACTTAGCGCTTGATGTGCATCTGATGGTTAGCAATCCTACGACCGTGGCTGCTGACTATGCCGCACTGGGTGCAGATAGAGTTGTCTTTCACCTTGAGACTGAAGGCAATCACGCGAGCACACTCGCAACGCTAAAGACTATGGGCTGTAAGGCTGGTTTAGCAATTAACCCGAATACCAGTATCGCACGACTATCTCCCTATCTTGAGTGGCTGGACATTATCAATATCATGAGCGTGCAGGCGGGCAAAGGTGGACAACAGTTTATCCCCGCCACGCTTGCACGCCTAGCGAGTTTGCGGCAGCTGTTAGGACAACGAACAGTTGAAATCGTTGTAGACGGTGGGATAAATTTAAACTGGGGGGCGAAGTTGGCGCAAGCAGGGGCAGATACTTTGGTTATCGGCACTGCCCTTGTTAGCAGCGATGATCGCCAGCGAGACCTAAAATTTTTACGACAGCAGGAGCGAAACGATGCGTAGTTTAGTGGGGTTACTATGTTTCTTGATATTGGCAGGCGCAGAACAGTTGCCTGCGGTAAAACCAACGCTTAAGCAAAAAACTACCAAGGTCAAGGGCAAGTTTAAGGTCAAGATGATTGAACGCCGCGATGGGTTTCATCGCATCATGTTTGAGAACATCGACCATGCTGCCAAAACCAAACGCTTAACCCTAGAGACCAGCTACGTGCATGTCGGGGTTGCAAAGGGCAGCGTGTTGCGTCTTGCCGCCGATGTGCTAACAACTGCGGCTGGCAATGGTGAAATCAAACAGGTGCTATTGTATCTTCCCAAAGATGGCTCACATTCCCCTGTCTGGATGCTATCGCGATCACACCCACAGATGAAGTTCACAGGTGCAAGGTTATTAGATATGCACGCACCACAAAGCGATTACCTGTTGTTTTGAGGTTGCTGCTTGGCACTGCACCTCCTCATAAACTAACCAGCCACCAACGCTCATGAAACCAAGCATTAGCAAGTTAAGCATGTTCAATCGTTATCAAACAAATCTTGCAGTCGTACCGCTCTTTGACTCAAAACCAACAACTTGTCTGTTTCAGGGGGAAGCAAACTTAACTGTACCCGCTTACATGTATACTCCCCCTGCACCCCCTCATAAACTAACCAGCCACCAACGCTCATGAAACCAAGCAGTAGACTTTTGAGTACCGCTCCCGCAACCTGTCTGATACTGGCGATCAATACCCTGTATTTTATGGTCATCAGTTGGCAGGGTGGCACGTTGATGCTACCGCCCATCGATGTCTTGGTAGCACTTGGCGCTAAAGACACGTCATTGATCGCGCAAGGGGAATACTGGCGTATCGTTACACCGATGTTCATGCATATCGGTATCGTGCATTTTCTCTTCAATAATTTCGGCATCTATATCATCGCACCCTACGTTGAAATGGTGTTTGGCAAGTGGTTGTTTCTGATAATCTATATCGGATCGGGAATACTAGGAAATTTATTTAGCAGCGTCTTTTCCCTCAACGTCAGTGCTGGCGCATCGGGAGCATTGTTCGGCTTAATGGGAGTGGGGTTTGCGCTGGAGTATTTAGCTAACAAGCGACTCAAGGCTTTCGCAATCGGTGCACGCAGCAGAGCGTTTGCCTTCTTGCTACTGCTCAACCTAACGATTGGGTTGGTTCTACCATCCATCGACCTTGCTGCCCATTTAGGCGGTCTACTATTTGGGCTACTCGCCAGTTTAGCGATCCTGTCTTTACGAGCAAACAACCTTATCCACTACAGTCGGCGGCGGGGGCAAGCATTGATCGCAGGACTAGCGGTGCTACTGTTTGTCAGCACCTATCTTGCTGTTTCAAGGGACTACGTGTATCAACGCTTCGTCCATGCAGGTGATGACATCGTTGCTCGCTATGTCCATCAAACGCAACACTGCCGTGAACCGCTTGTCGTTCAATGTCAGCACGCATATCACTACTACAGCGATGCCATCGCCTTACACCCAACACCCATGCTTTACTTCAAACGCGGTCGCCTGCTGGTCTGGGCTGAACAGTTAACTGAAGCATTGGATGACTTGCGCTTGGCCGCAACCGACAGAGAAGCCAGACGGCATCTGCGTGATTTTCTCTATACGCACCGCCGTGCAGGGCATGAGGAGCAAGCTGATTTTTTAGAAAAGAAACTCTATGACATCGCAATCTAGAATTTTTAGTGGACGAGGCCGTAGCGGCTTTGTTGCATAACTAACATCTCTCCTTTTTATCATGCGGAGGGCTTTCCCCCCTCCGCGCCTCCCCCCTATCGTCTTAAGACATATGCTGGTTTGAGTCGGAAACAAAATTTTA
>JAPPIL010000076.1 GCA_028877195.1 Pseudomonadota bacterium | reverse complement strand
CCCACCTCGGATTTTCACCGAGTGGATTAGTTGCGCTTCTTGGCGCACAGGGAACCGTCTCTGTGCATACAAACAAAAATAGGTGTTGCTTATGCAACAAAGCCGGGGCAACCCCAACCCATCGCTAAACAATTTCTAGAAATTGTCCGATATGAGAAGGGGCCGAGGACAACAATGGGCATTGTGTTATGCGATTTATCTTGCTGATATTGGCAGTGGCTTGGGTGTGGGCTTGTGGCAAGGGACATACGATAGTCGGCGAGCGCATGAAGCTGTCTGAAGCATTTATTATCACAATTAAATATAATAAAAAGAAGATCATCAAGGATTTCTATAAGAAGGATGTCGTTGCGCCGCTTGCGAACATCAAAACATCGCTATCATCCACCGTCAGATCGGCTGCCACATCGCTAAAAGATTACAAGAAAAAAATAAACGAAGACGGGCTAAAGAACACCATTACCAATACCAGTAAAAATGCCTACAAGTCCGCCATCAGCAAAGTCAAGAGCATCCCTGCATCAGTCGTCGCCCTAGAAGATACACCCAAGAGACTTAAGGATGGAGTGCAGGTTTTTATAGACCAAGCGCAAAAGGACTTTCGTGCTAAAAAATCTGACAAGGAGAAAACATACTATGTCTTAACAATATTGTCGTATACCACCGTCTTCCTTGCCAGTGCTTACGGAGGGTATAGCCTTCCCGACAAGGACATAGCATTGTTTGGCATCGGGGGGCATCGCAATTTTTTTACCCACTCGGTTGTTCCAGCCCTACTAGTCGCTTTACTGGTGAAGTTTATGATTAGAGTTATTGATGAAATCTTCATCAAGACAAAGAATGCAGGGCGGCGCGCGTTAGCAGTAATCAAAAACCATCTGATGCTAATAATTGGCGGATTCTCTACAGGTGTAGCGGTTCATCTTCTTGAGGATGGAATACTTGAACCATCTGGAACGATAAGGGGGCCTGGTTTTAACACATTTATTTCTGGCACGACACTTGACGATCAGGCCTATCTGGTTGTCAACGGTCTATTCTCCACTATATTCGGCAAAAAAGCTGTCTCTGGTATGATTTCCAGATAAATGACATACCCCGCAAGCTAAGCAAGCAACTGAACTATACAATGGGGGATGTCACTGCTAGCTGCATGGGACGCTACCCCAAAGGTTGGGGAAACTTGATCTAACCAGACTTCATGCAGCTTGTTTGCTTGCAGAAGGCCAGAATAAACTACAGCTTTGTCTTACCTAACATAGCTTGCACTAGTTCACAGGCAAGGCGAGCGGTTTTATCACCGCTGTCCTGTAGAGGGTTGTATTCAACCAAATCCATGCCACAGACCTTGCCCGTGCGGTGTAGTGTCGCTAGCAACTGCCATGCCTCACGGTAAGTTATACCGCCCATCACTGGCGTATTGACTGCTGGTGCATAGGTGGGGTCGATAGCGTCCAAGTCAAACGAAACATAAATAGCATCTGTGCCTGCACTGGCAGCGGCGATTGCTTTGGCAGTAATATCCTGCATGCCATGTTTGTTGATGTCATGCATGGGAAAATTATTGATAACTTCACACAACTCCCTTTCTGGCGGATCGATCATGCGTGCACCAATCAAAGCGATGTTCTGCGGTGCTACCTTGCCCAACAAACAGTAAAGCGGCATACCGTGAATGTTTTGGGTTGTAGAAGTGAAATTAGAATTCAGGTCGGCATGGGCATCCACCCAGATAAGCCCAATCTTTTGTCGACGAGCAGCAAAATACGAACTTGCACCACAGACTGAACCGATCGCAATACTATGGTCGCCCCCGATAACGAGCGGAAACTGTTGCCGCTGGAGGCTGATAAATACTCTCCTTGCCAGTTGCGCACTGATGTCTGCTATTTCTCGGACATGGTGGGTAGCAGTAGCGCGGGCGGGTAGAGATTCTCGCACAGGCACGTAAACATCACCGTCGTCATGCACCTTGAGCTGAAGTGCTTCGATAACGCCATGCAAATTTGCGAACCGCAAATGGGCTGGCGCTACGCACGACCCGCGCATCTTCGTGCCTAGATCTGTCGGCACACCATGGATTGCTATGGGTTTCATTGCCTACGCAGCCGAGTGAGGTAAAGTATCGATAGCGGTATCACGCATGCCCGACGCTGCGCCAGCCATGCCATCAGCAGACATACAAATTGCTACTTCTTCTGCAGCTGTTCGGCGAGATAATTCTCCCTGCCACAACTGCTGATCAACTCAAGCTGTGCTTCCAACCAATCGACATGCTCTTCCTCGTCTTTGAGGATAGCTTCAAGCAATTCACGGCTGCCATGATCTTTTGCTTGGTAGCAAATATCAATGTTGGCGCGCAAAAATTCGACTGCCTTTATCTCGCGTTGAAGATCGTTTTTGAACATCGTTTCAACATTATCACCGATATAGAGTTTGCCGAGAGCTTGCAGGTTTGGCTTACCCTCAAGGAACAGTATCCTATCCGTAACGTTGCGAGCATGACGCATCTCTTCGATTGAACTTTCCATGATAACCGCATAGAGACGCTCAAATCCCCAATTTTTACACATACGGGCATGTAAAAAGTATTGGTTAATGGCGGTAAGCTCCTCTCGCAACAAGTCGTTTAGTAAATTGACTATATTCTCATCACCGCGCATACCTAATCTCCTTCTACGATTACAGACGGGGCATTCTACTCATCTTTGCTGTTCGGGTCTACAACTTGTTTGCTTTGTTCAGCACCGCTCACTAGCAGGTAATAGATCAAACACAAGGGCACAAATAACCCCAGCAACATCGTTCTAAAAATGCTCTGCCCCCAAACAGT
>JAPPIL010000010.1 GCA_028877195.1 Pseudomonadota bacterium | reverse complement strand
ATCCCCAAAACACCCTACCTTTGCCGACTACAAACTAAAACTAAAGCCAAAAAAAAAACGCCGAATATACGTTTAAAGGAGCATGTTTGGCGCAGTTAATGTCAAGTTAACAGATTGCCAAACACTAGGGTGAGTAGATAATTGCATGAGAAGAAACTATGAAAAATCAAACAACCAAAGCCTTTACGCTAATAGAGCTGCTGGCTGCCGTGGCTATTGTCGGCGTGTTGGTAACGCTAGCTGTGCCTCGCTACAATGCCTTTGTCGCTCGTTCAAGACAGGGTGAAGCCAAACTAAACCTTGGCACAATAGCCAATCTGCAAGAGGCTTTTTTCACATACAAACTCGGTGTAACAGGCACAGGGAGCTACTACTCCAATGCAAACGAATACGCTGGCAATACCGATAACTGCACTGGGACAGATGCTGTGGTAACAAATGCTCTCGGCTTTCGGTTAAGCGACTGTTCTAAAGCCAGATACGCATATAATTTTAGTGGGGCAAGCTCTAATGCCGACGGTGGGGAAAATGCAGATACCTCTTATCAAACACTTTATCCGAGCTGCAATGATGCTGAAAACAAGGAGAGAGACACTTGGACGATTACCTCGCCCGGAAAGGTTCTGACTCATAACACAGATGTTGTTGCTGCATGCAGACAATGACAGTGCGATTATTACTTCTAATAGTCTGTGCTGTTCCAATGCCAGCACTAGCAACGGCTGAATGTCAAGCAACGGCTGAAAGTGTCGGGCATGTGTTTAGTTGGCTAAACAAGCACATGACGGCATGGCAGATTAGTAGTTTCTATAAGGCGATGAATGACATGACTAATGGTATAAACAAGTCTACCCACCAAAACAATGTATGTGCCCAGTTTGCAGCGCACTGGAGCAGGTATTTTAGCAATCTATTCCAAACACTGCCGATCGAAGTGCAAGCCAAAGAGAGTCGTAAATTTCACGAGTTTATGCGGCAATTACAGTAAAAACAAGACTGTTGCCACCCGCTAAAGGATACAGGTAACTCTACGAACTAGACACCGACTGGACAATGCGTTCCTTAAGTTCATCGTAAGGGGTATGCTTCGGATGGTTGGTGATATAAAAGCGGTGCAATTCTATTTGATGCTTCTTCTGGTAATAACTGGAATGTTTTTCAATTGCTTCTAGTCTAGGAACTTGCAGCTGACTCTTCTTAATAATCTTGAGAGGGTTTTTACCTCTGGTATCAGTGATATTGAGCTTAAAGCTCATAAATTCATAGTCCTCATCCATAGCAACGATTGCATCTCTAACAGTCGGTAGCATCACGTCCTTGCCTGTCGCCTCATATAAGCGCTTCCAAAGTTTACGACGATAGAATAAGTCATCAATCGTGATTTGCGCATCAGCATCAGAAGCTTGTTTCAACTCCGCCAAGATATTGTATTCATCAACCCGCACGTAGTCATCAAGATTGCTAGGCATGGTATAGTTGGTTTTTTTCGCGATATTATGAAGCATGGCAACAGCTGATACAGAGGTCTTGTGCAAATATATCTGCGTATACATCAAACGCCGCGCTTCAAGATAATCTTCGTAAGCCGCAAGACCAGAGTGTTTCAAACAAACATGCATGGTCGCTTCTTCACAATCAAAATAGAGCACCAATGAATTGATGATACGAGCATAATCAAAAATACCATACGTAACACCACACTCTCTGGAGTCCCGCAGCAGATAATCCATGCGGTCAATGTCAAGGTCAGAGGACAACAACTCCTTGCCAAGCACATTTAGCCCGTATTTTTCAATAGGTGAACCCTGCACAGGCTTAATATCAGCATTGATAATAGAACAAATATCTTGCGGATTAATCATTGGAATCATAGTGGGTAAATGCGCGTTGATGCCACGCATTACCTTATCTATCAACAATACCGTGTAGATTTCGTGCGTATTGGGGCACTGCTTGTCAATCTGCTGCTGTAGTAACTCGCACAGATAAGCAGGCAAGTCGTGATTATCTCGCAACAAGTCAGCAACTGGCGGTAGCAATAACTCACCGTTGTGCGAAAAAGATGGATGCCCGATGTCATGCATAAGCGCGGCAAGCCGAAAGGTCTGGGCGATATAATCACTACCAAAAATAGCAGCATGTAATTCTACTGGCGGCAAAAGCTTGTAGCGCTCACCTGCTTCATGTTCTTGCCAATCAGGTAGTTGCTTAAGCGCTAAAGCCATCTGCATTTGGTTGTCAGATATTTTGCGCCAAGTAGAACTCGCAAGATGCAATACCCCAAGCGAATGCTCAAACCGTGAATGCGAAGCGCCTGGAAAAGCAAGGTGCAGGAACGATGTTTGTTTTATCCGCCGCAAACGCTGCATCGCTGGATGTGCGAGGACTAAACTTTCTAGCGTCGAAACTTCAATAGACCCATGCAGATTATCACGAATACGAGAATGAATATCTATCGTCATGAACAAACATCTATTATCATTAGCATAGCGCCCCTCTTGCCTCGTTGTTGGACAGGCATACCCTCCAGCCAGTGCAGAACTGTGTTGGCAAATACAACTACACAGAATGACTGTTTGTTTTTGGGAGGAGGCATCCTCCCAAACCCACCACTTAGACCGCTTGCCAAACACATGCGACCATAGTTTAAATTATTTCTTAATATAACGCCCCTCTTGCCTCTTCGATTGATTGGTAGCCCAGTTGTTCTAACTCCTGCATCGTCTCATTAAGCAGTTTGTTCACCGCACCGATACCGAAGTAGATAAAAGCCGTGTAAATTTCAACTGCATTTGCGCCACGCATAATCCTTTGCACTACATCGCTGCCCGTAAGTATACCGCCGCTA
>JAPPIL010000122.1 GCA_028877195.1 Pseudomonadota bacterium | reverse complement strand
GCTCTATTGTTATTTGGTTAACCGCACTACCCACAAGCATTAGAGGCATCTAAACATGATAGGACTGAAAAGGCGACACGCCCTACTGACTATGCAGTAATTGGTCGTGGTTGAGCTATAAAATGTGGTGGGGGGCATCACGGCTTAAACAGGAACCTTCCCTCTATGGGGATACGGAGCGGCACTGGAAAATTTCCTCTGCTTCATCTCTTCCAACAAAGCGTTGTATTCGGTATTTGATGCAACTATACATTGTGTAAGCCCCATAACTGCACCATCATTTATTTTTTTCCTAACACTACTTACTTCTCCGATTGACATGGTAATGAGATGGACTTCGGCTTGCCTGTATACCTGACGCAATGCAACTCCCTCTAAATCAGCTTGCTTGTATCGTTACCGCAAAGATGTCTTCATTGTGAGCACTACGGGTCTATGAGGATCAAAAAGCACTATATCAAACTCAACGTTGGGGACACGCTCAAACTTCGCTTGGTAGTAAAATGGAGTAATTTCTTGTTGTGCTAATGTTTCACAAACCAGATACTCAAAAATACGACCGTTAGTACTTTTGTCGCCTCCGTAATCGGATTTATATTTTTCGTATGATATTTCCATAAACTTACATGGGGATTTGTAATCTATAGTGGCAACTAGCTTTCTATATATTTCCCCAGCTTTGCCATTTACTAAATCGTGAATCCGACTCTGCATTCCCGTTCTATCCTTTGTATTGTAAGCTGACAGTATTTTTCCTCAATTTCGATACCATAAGATGTCCTCTTGTTTTCTATAGCTTCGATCATAGTTGTGCCGCTACCGCAGAAGGGATCGAGAACTGTATCGCCAACAAAGGAAAATAACTTGATACAGCGTTTGGGAAGTTCACGCGGGAAAGGGGCTTCGTGGCCGATACGCTTGCTACTTTCGCCATTGAAATCCCATATTCCTAACACCCAGTTTTTGAATTCATCGCTAGTAATGTCAGATTTCCCTTGTCTTTGTCTCTTCCAATTATCCTTGTAGAGAACGATTACCACCTCAACTGGGGCAATTACATGCGGAGCACTGGCAGACATCCAACTCCCCCACGCGGTGCGGCGAGATATGTTACCCTCGTTCCAGAGAATCGTCGCATGATATTTCCATCCGACCTGTAATGCTAATGTAGTAATGTCAGCTGCAAGTGGTTGCTTACCGTTTTTGTTTTTGTCAATAGAGACATTTACACATAGTCGTCCTGTTGTGCGAGTCCAGTGTAAGCAGTTAGCTAGCCACTTTGCTGTGAAATGCAAATAATCACTATAAGCAATAGAATCGTCCGATGAATCTCCACTGTATGACTTGCCTACGTTATAGGGAGGAGATGTAACGATCAGATCAACACTCTCTTTTGGCAAGACTCCCCTTTTCGTGGCATCACCTCGTAGTAACTTGTGTTGCTTATCAAGAAGCATATTTCTGGTAGAATGACGTGGCTTACATTCCTGAATGGCATCAAGCAAGTCCCCTCTCCATGCACTTGGCTAAATTCAGATGTGAAACACTGCGAGGATTGTAACCTAATTATGAGTAAGCGAACAGGGTGAAAGTCTATTTTTTGCTATTTCCAGAGACAAGCTGTATGAGGTCATCAGCAAGCTGAAGCAAATAATTTTAGCAGCAGAGCGGCACTCTCAACAGATTAGCGAGCTGGACACAAGGTTAAAGCAGGGTATGTTGCCATTATCCTCACTCCAACCCCCTCTCCTTGACTGATTATCAACTAAAACTAAAGTCAGAAAAAAAAATGCCGAACAGTCTTATAAAAGGGTTTTTTGCAATGCATAAAATGAAATTCAATAATGGCTTTACACTAATTGAGTTACTGGTCGCAGTAGCTATCGTTGGTGTGTTGGTTACACTAGCACTGCCCCGCTATAAAGCACAGGTAGCAAGATCAAGGCAGGGTGAAGCTAAAGTCAATCTTGGCACAATACGCAAACTGCAAGAGTCTTACTGGATGTATAAAGCAAGCATTGATGGCACAGGCAGTTATTTTGGTGGGCTTTTGGGTGGTGCGGATAAGTGCGGAGCAGCCGACACAAAGAACGCATTAGGATTTAGGATGCAGGACTGCGCTAATGCTTTCTATAAGTATACGGCAGTCAACGCAAGCAACCCCAAACACACTGCCATAACCGTAAAAGCTCATGCTGAAATATACCCTGACTGCGCCCAAGACGACACATGGGGCATCCATCAAGATAACGGAGATTTGGATAACGCCCCGGATGTCGTTGGCTTGTGCGATAAATAATACGACCGTTGCCACCCGTGGTGTTGCCCCCCGAAAAAGTGGACACATTATCCAGCCTGTGGCTGTCAGACTCTGACGCTCATAAAACGACAATCAACGGTATGAAACATGCGGGCGAGCAAAAGTTCCTCGTATTTTCAACGGAATAAGGCCATCTGTGCCACCACCCAAGAGGGAAGTGATGAGAAACCCAAATTGATCCTGCAAAGCGCCTTTGATCTGAACTGGAACTTCTAACGCCATGCTTGACGAATTAATCGGGGTTTTGAGGTTGATCGCACCATCGACCTCAACAGCGATGTCTTGAGCAGTAAACGCCGACGAACCCTCCGCAAAGGTAAGCGTTCCTTCAGCGAGGGCTGCGCTAATATTTGCCGTCTTAAACTGTTGCGCCTCTAAATCAAGGTCAGGAGAGTCAATCGCAAAGGAGAGGTTCTCAATATTTAGTTTGATTTCGCCTTTAGAGTTCGCAAGATCGCCACTATCAAGCTCCAAAGTCGTATCCGAGACGAACTGACCAGTCAGTGAAACTTGCTTCAGCAATGGTGCGACAAGTTGGTTGGCTTTTGGGCTGTTGGTGTAAGTCTGAAGCGCATAGTTTGCGAGTGAACCAAGTTGATACTGGTTAGCGGCAATGCGCAAATAGGAGGGCAAAACTGAACCGCCAGACCGTGCTGCATTGAGAAGTTGGGAAATACTAACACTAGCCGCAAGCGACAAGGGATTGCTCGCCTCATCTTCAATTGTCAAGTTAGCAGCAATCTGCCCCAACAGTAGGCGCAAAGGGTTCACCGTTACGTCGATGAGCGCAAACTGCAGCTGACCGCCTGCGGTATTGCGCAACCCAACATTGTGCAACTCAACTCCAAGCGGAAAAGATAGCGACATCTCTTTGGCACTAGCGTTCAAGCCTGTGGAACGATTAAATTCAATAAGCATACTTTCCTTCAAGACATTGAACGGAAAGGTAACGACCAAAAATATCTTAAAACTCACGATAAACAACAGGGCATAGCCCAGATAACGCATGGTCTTGCTCATTCGCTATGCACCCTTATACCAATGGATTGTAGTGGTGGCATTGAAGTAGAGTTTTGTCCCATAGACACTGCGAATTGTGAGATCAGAAACACGCAACATGTGGGGAGACTTCTCTACCTGCGCCAAAAATTTAAGCAGTTTTGGAATCGAGATACGTGGCAGGCGCACTTCGATTTTGCGCTGGGTCAAATACTTATTCAACGGATCATCCGATGCCAAATTGTCTTCGGATTCATTGAGACCCTCAAGCTGAACGGCAAGACTACGTGCAATTTTTTCTAGTAAGGGCTTCATCTGTAAAGTTTGCGATTTGCGCGCCACTTCACTAGCGATAGAAGTAAACTGCTGGTGCACTTGCTGGTGATGGGATTGCCGCTCTTGGAGACGCTGCAACGCTAACAGACTGTTGGCAAGGCGATCTTCAAGGGAATTGATTTGAGCCAGATAAAAAACAATCGTAAACCCGATAAACAACACAATACTTGCGACAATGCTGATAAGCACGATGTTTTTGTTCTTTGCGTCCAGCTTGTAGAAACTGTCCATCAAGAAGTCAAGGCGCTCATTGTTTGCCCCCAGCAACTTGTGGCGCACCATCGTTACTAGGGATTCGACCTTACTGATGATCGGATCAAAAACAGTCATCGTTAGCCTGTATAGTTAGCTTGGAAAGTGAACTCAATTATCTTACCATCCGTGCCTGGCTTCGCTTGGGAGCTTTTTTCACGAACATCACTTAAAGCTTTGACTTTTTGTAGCTCTAACAATGTCTTGGCTACCGAGTCGTAACCATCGGTTTCGCCCTTGAGAACGAGTAGACCACCACCAGAACTGTTAGCGTTGAATTGATATAAGGTAATGTTCAGTTCCAAATCTTTGGGCAACTGGGCACTGATAACTTTCAACACTTCTAACGAAGGACTAGTGAGATTTGTATTTAAAAACTGGTCGATTGAACTACTCTTGGTGTTGATGCTGCTGTTGAATTTTTTCTCGGCCTCCTTGTGTAAGCGATCGATACTCGCTGGACTGCGGCGAAACTTTTTCTTTAAGTCAGGGAAAGCGGCGACAAGTTCCTTCTGATACTGGTCGCGGATTTTGCGAATATTCTTGTCATAGAAAAAGTAATTGATGCTGTAGCTCACGCTTAACACCAGCAAAGCGATAGCAACAAGTTTGAAGACGTTGCCAGTCGCACGCAACACCGACTCGTAATTTTGAACAAAGGCAAATTCTCCCCGCCGCAAGTTGATGCGTGATTGCTTCTTCACAGGTGCGATCGCCCGTAACCCGATAGCAACACTTTGCGGCAAGATAATCATATTCTCACGCAACTGGGGGTTGAGCTTTAACTCGGTTTGATCAAGACTGTTGGTCTTCACTTCAACGTTCAAACGTTCCTGTAAATAAAGATCGATGTTCGCAAGCTTGCTCGTGCCACCAGATAGATAGATGGTCGAGACAGGCTTCGACCCAGAGGAGTTGAAGGCATAGATCGTGCGGTTTAGTTCCTTGACCAGTGTATGCATCGACAAGGTGATACGTTCCGCAACACCATAGTCCTCCTTGGAAAGTGTCTGCCCATCATCAGCAGCACAAAGAACACGGCTGACGCGATGCTTTAACAGCTGTGCTTGATTAAAACCAATTTCCATATCATGCGCTAGAAACTCGGTGATGTATTTGCCGCCCAAATTGATGGAACGAAACATGCGCAAGATACCGTCGGCAACAAGACATAAAGATATTTTCTCATGCCCGATGTCGATAATCGCCGCCGTGCCATCGTTATCGGCACAGATGTAATTAGACAGATTGTAGAAAGACAAGCTATCGATGTCGATCAACTTGGGGTCAATCTTTAACCGCCGCAAGTGCTCTAGAAAACTATGTAAAAACACTTTTTTTGTCATGACCACAAGAGCGGTAGTCTTGCCATTCACTTCGCCAAGAATTTGATGATCGATTATCATGTGGTCAAGATTGAAGGGCACGAGGTCTTCAATCTCCGAATAGATCGCGGTTTCGATTTTTTTGGGATCAGAGAAGTTGAACTCTAAAATACGACTGGAGATGTATTGCCCAGGGATTGCCGCGATGATGCGATCAGCGACAATGGCATTCTCGGTGAAAAGTTGCTCCATGCTCGCAGGAATGACTGAACTGGGAGAAATCTTGTCGAGCTGTGGGATGACATTCTCATAAAAATTTGTGATTTCATAAGACTTAAAGGTGTTTACAATTTCGACGGCCTTAACCGAATAGCTGCCGATGTCAAGTCCAATTACCCGTTGCATTCCTACCCCATCCGCCAATACAACAGCCTGTATGCGGCGGCTGTTTTTCTTGCGGTATCAAGCCCACGCACGATGACCGCCTGTAAGCTTTTGGTTTGGAAACCAGCTGTCCCCTTAACCTCAATTCTATAGACTGGAGAACTTTCCGTAAACCAGTCAAGCTTGCCCTTATCATTTTCAGGTAGGCACAAGGTGTCCTTCAAGGCACTGCGAGCATCATTGCCAACGGGACTTTTGTCCTTGTGAGCACGGGTTATCGCGATATCAAACGTGTCGCCACACTTTTCACGCGCTTCAGGCACGAGGCAAGCAAGTAGCTCTCTGGGGGCTGTATTAATGTTGATGCGGGAACGATCTTTGGGGTCATTGCCTGTTTTCTTAAACGGGTAGGTAGTTAAGTAGGGAGAAAATACTGCGTGCAGGTCATCATCCCAGCCATCGATAAGTTTTAACTCATCGATGCTATCAAACTGCGAATTTTTTGCCTTGTAAGGCGGCGACATACTCAGGTAAGGGTCGGACTCACCACTAAAACCAGAATTCGGGTCAGCACGGTCATTGCGATCGATCCAGTCTTGAAACCTCGTTACGATTTCAAGCGGACGGATGTTTTTGCTGTCGAGGTAACTTTTCTCTAGTGGGCAATTGAATAGCGCTAATAACTTCGCTTGCACTTGCTTACAGGCAGGCGTTATCTCCCCTGCTGCGCAGTAGTTGACGTTGATCTTTGTCGCTTCATCGCTAATGTTAAGGGTAAACTCACCGTCAAAACGTCCCAACATCTCGATCGCCGCAGCATCAGTGAGTGGATTAAGAGCAAAGAGATCCTGCAAGGTCTTGGCTGTTGCCTCCCCAATCGGGATATGGTTCACCGCCGCCCAAATATCTGCGAAGCTATCGGTTGGCTTTTGCTTCATGTGGTGTTGGCGGGTCAGGTCGATGCCATAGTCGATCGACAGGAGAAGGAGCGCCAGATTGAAGCCTGACTTCGCCAGATACTCGGCTGTGATGTTGTCATTGGTGGCGGAGACAAGCTCAAGGTTAACCTGCGAGTTAACGATCATGTCAGCGGTAAACACCATCATCAACGAAATTATCATCACGGCGATGATAATCGCCACGCCAGCGCGACGCTTGTTTTTCACCGTTGTATGCGGTGTTGGCTGCTGTTCAACGGGGAAACCGAGATATGTTTTGGGCATCCGCATTGCTTAATACCACTTAATTGGAGCAGTGATGCTCTTTACTTGCGCAAAATTAGTCGCTAGATGATTGAAAACGATGGTCGCGATTTTCACCGTTGGCACATCTACTAGTTCTGGCTCATCGAGATTTTCGTAAGCTTCAATCTCTATGCGCACCATGTGCGGTAGTGTATTGCGAAAGCCACGACGACTGCTGTTCCACTGTTCCTGCATCCATCGTTCTCCATCCCAAGGCAGGACACGCAAGCTCTTGATACCTTTAGCGATGACCTGTGCTGGCGGTGGTTCACGAAAGCTTTCAGGCACACGAACAGCTTCGCCGCGCCAAAGATGCGGCAGCTGCCCATCATCACCGCGTGCCACTTTATAGTGAATGTAGGTAAGGTCGGACTCTTTGCTGTTTTTTACAGTTGGTCGGTGCGTGAAGGCAACGAGCGACAAGCGATCGCTATTGCCATCTTTCTGGATAAAAAAAATCGACTTGGTGTGGCGATCGAGGTCAGCTTTTTGCACCATGAAGGCATGCTCAAGGTCGGTGCTGATTTTGCTCATCGCCAGTTGCAGGCGGTGGTTAACGTTTGCGACTTGTGCGATGCCCGTCTTCATTTCCGTGGCGTTGCGCAAGAGTAGTGAAACCGCCATCATCAGCGATGCCAAGATTGCCAAAGACAGGATAACTTCCAACAATGTCATGCCTTTGATGGCGCTACTTCTTGTTGGCATTAGCAGACTTCTTGTTACGTTTTTTCTTGGGTTTAGGTTTGGGCTTTGGTTGTGCCATCGCTTCTAGGGTAGCAATGGCCTCGCCAATTTTGCGTTGATTGGTAAGGAGCAGTGTCAGTGCCGTGCTCTCCCGCACCGCTCCCTCACTCCAAAAGACCTCAACATGTGCGAGCTTCATGATATGTCCACCGAAGATTTGATCAACCTGTTGTTTGACGATTTCAATCATCGGGTTCGGTTCGGCGTTAGGGTCATTAGCACCAAGGACGTTTGCTAACGGCAAAGCCCACTCATCTATTTTTAAGTTGTAGGAAAATTCTTCCTGCCCTTCAAAAGGTTTGGCATCGATACGCACAGAGTCAAGGTCTTCAAACTCCTTGTCATACCAGTAGTATTCAACCTGTGCCATGATACGCTTCGCAAGCCATGTCGCTTGGGTTAAGTTTTGCCCATAATCTGAAAAGTAGAATGCCCGCCCCTGCACATTGGCAACCTGCAGGATTAGGGTCGCAAGTAATCCCAAAGCCACCATCGTTTCGATGAGCGTGAAGCTAGCGATATGGTGTTTCTTATTCATCATGGTCTTCTGAAGTTAGTCATGCCTTTGGTATAACAGACCTTATTTTGTGGCTACTCCATTTTGCACTTCTGGTTGAACGCGGCAAGCAAGATTGCCTATCCCCCCACTTCACTAGTAATTTTAGCATGTTTTTTGTTTGCAGAGGGCTTTCCCGTATTTGTCGCTTATGCCCCTGTTTTTACTATCATCGTCGCTTTAGTTGACATATCTTGGGCTTGATGACCAGTCGTAGTCTTACCAAACTAACCCCCCTCCAGTTGTATCTGCGTGAGATCGCTAAATATCCGCTCCTTGAGCCACATGAGGAGCTTGAATTAGCGAGAAAACACTACGAACATGGGGACATCATCGCCGCCCAACGTCTCGTAACTTCTAACTTGCGTCTAGTCGTCAAAATCAGCAATGACTTCAAGCAAGAGCAGTCTAATTTGCTTGACTTGGTGCAGGAGGGCAACTACGGGCTGATGCAGGCAGTGAAACGCTTCAACCCTTACAAAGGCGTGAAACTATCCACCTATGCGGCGTGGTGGATTAGAGCTTATATTCTCAAATATATCATGCAAAACCATAGCCAAGTAAAAATCGGCACAACGCGCGGACAACGACGGTTATTCTACAACCTACAGCGTGAAGCCGAGCAGTTGTTGCGCGAATACGAGGCGGTTAGCCCTCGCATGCTCGCTGATCGTTTGGAAGTCAAAGAACGGGAAGTTATCGAGATGCAGCAACGACTCGATGGCAACGACCTTTCGTTTGATGCACTCGCGACCGCCGATGAACAAGGAGGCAATACCCAGTTGCTAAATTCATTAGCACGGGCTAACCTTGAGGATGAAATCATCAGTGCTCAACTACAGAGCAGGTTTCACAAGGAGCTAGAAGAATTCAAAACTACCCTCGATGCTCGTGATTTAGATATTTTGGCAACCAGAATATTGAAGGACAGCCCTCTGACTTTACAAGAAATCGGTGATAAATACAGCATTAGCAGGGAGAGGGCACGACAGCTGGAGGCAAGACTGATAAAGAAACTGCGAGAATTTATCGCCGCACGCGGCAAACTAGAGTTACCCAATCAACCACAACAGAGGTGAACAACAAAATGGACTGGATTTTATTTGGCACTGCTCTAGCAGAAGGAGCACCAGCACAAGCATCGCCCTCTTTCCTAGAGGTGCTGATACTGCCGCTTGGCTTATTGGCAATTATGTATTTTATGATTATCAGACCCCAATCAAAACGAAATAAAGAGCATCGTGAATTGCTACAGAATTTAAAAGTCGGCGAAGAGGTGATGACTACTGGTGGCATTATCGGTAGAATCAAATCAGTTGCTGACACTTTCGTTACCCTTGAGGTCGCAACAGGTGTCAATGTCAAGGTCGTTACGGCCAATGTTAGCGGTTATACCAAGAAAAACCCTAACACCGCGACGACTACTGATAAAAAATAAAGGGACTAGGGTGCTTATACTTACCTCAAGATTAAAATTACTCCTCCTCTTGTCTTCCGCAATCTTGTCGTTCACTGCTATTGCCAACGCTGTTCCCGATGAGTATCGGGCTGTCGGTGGTAGCAACACGGGATTGGGGAACGCCGCCAGCGTCGGTTCTAGTGGTGTTGCCGCCGTAGTTCTCAACCCTGCGATGATTGCGTTAGAAAAAACCTATCATGTCGCGGCGGGCTATACTTGGCCGACATCGGGGCGCAACTTTTATCAAGCTGGTATCGTCGATGGCAAGACTTCTGGGGTCTCTGCGGGGGTAATCTACACTGGTTTTCACGACAAGTTTGTTGCCGACTCGTTTCTTTACGATGAACTTGATTCCCCTATCGAGCGACGCGGCATTCTCGCACTCTCAAGCATGTTTGCCAACGTTGCCGTTGGTATCAGTGGTCATTACATCGAGGGCTATCAGTTCGCACCTGCGGTTGCGGGTTTGTTTGGTCTGCGCGAAGCTGGGCATGCTTATCAGGATACCAGTTTCAAAAAAGTGCGCGGTCTTACCGTTGGTGGTGGGGTAGCTATAGCGCTATTGCCGACCTTACGACTGGGTGCATCGGTGCTCAATCTCGCTAATCGCAAAATGAAGGACTTTGCACCCCGCACGTTGCGCGCAGGGATGGCTTACGATGTCATTGAGGAGTTGTCTTTACATCTTGACTATGAGGAACGTGAGGCAACGACTTTATTTACGGGAACAACCAACAACCTATCGCAACGCATGCTCACGGCTTCTGCGTCATTGCTGGTTTACGATATGGTGCGGCTACAGTGTGCCTATGGTCATAACATACGGACAGCACTCGGCAGTGATGGCGAAATCGCTGGTGGTTTAGCGTTGGCATCGGACAAGGTATCCTTATCCTATGGGCTAAAAAAATCACTGCTTGCCAGCGATATTCAACATTCCGTCAATCTTGGCTTTTCAGTAGCAATCTAACCTCATGCTCATGCACAATCGTTATGCGGTGCTTGCTAGTGGCACAGAAGTGTTGCTCACAGCGAGCGATGCCTCGCTAGTATCGGCGATAAACTTGGTCTTGTAGGTAAGTAGCGGTATCTTTTTTATGCGATGAGGGTTCATCACTCATCGAGCGAAAAACCCTATCTTGCACTTGTAAAAAACCTACTGTCCCTTAACTATCCGCCACCAGCGCTTGCTTGCGTCGTTGTTGGTGATTGCGACCACAGCCATATTAACCGTGTTGTCGTTAGAATTAGATGCCGAGATACTAATACCTGTATCCGTTGCTGTCGTTGTAAAACCAGTGATGTTGCTGGCAGATTGCCACGTCTGACCGCGATCAGTAGAGATATGAACGACGATTGCGTTGCTTATCCCTGCTGGTGCAGCAGGCTTTGCCCCCGTATTAAGCAATACTTGCCCAGCATTTGAGGTTACGCTCGCAGCAGCAAGCTGTGGCGCTCCCATCGCCGCGAATGCATCGCCACCAGTTACTACTTCCTTAACCAACTTTATCTTACAACCAGTATAGTCAGAGCCAAGCGTGAATAGATCGCCGATAAAGCCGTCATACGCACCAAGACATAAGTTGTTGTTATTGGGGTCTATATCACTAGGCCTGCCGAATGTTTCAGACGAGGTAATAGATATAGGATAGACACGTTGAAGTTTGTTGCCTTGTGCTCTAAACACCCAAGGGTCTTCTGCTGCTGTGCATTCACGCAAGAGTAAATCCCGAAATGGAATGCCGACATTATGCATAGACAAGTCGCCGATTCGGAACTCTTGACCGACAGTTATCGGCTCAAGAACTTTGGCGGTTGGTTTACCATCGATGCGCTTAAAACCGATTTTAAAATCATCTGAAGCATTGCGAGCGCTATTATCGCTGATCGCTACTGTGGCAGTGCACAGGTCTCCTACGGCCGCACTACTGATGTCCTTATCGACATCAACGTTAAACCAAGCGAAAGGTTTTTTATCATGAGGAACGATAGCAAGTTCATCGTAATCGCTAGGCTTCTTTTTGTCTGGCGGTGTCTGTTGCTCTGGTAGTTTAACTATCGTAACTGGATGTGAGGTGAAGCGAGTTGTCTTGGTATTTGTGCCCTTGGCAGCGCATTGGATGGTCAACACCGCCTGCTTGCCTTCATTCTCGTCATCAGTATAGGTTATCCCAACCTTCTCGTCTAAAAACGGACACTTTGGTTCATCCGTCGGCAAGCTTGCCTTAATACTTATGGTCGGTGCGGCAGCTTGCGCATAACCGCTAAACAGCGCAATTAATAAACTTAACAAAACTCTACTGAACATGACTTTCTCCCTAACATCTCAAACAACAAACTACTTTTTAAAATAGTAAAGCCAGTGCACACCCGCAGCAAGCTTGACCCTAATCAAAGCTCGCACAGGTTCGGAATATCCAAGTGTTGTCGTAACAGACTTGTTGTTGCTCCAATCCACTGTGCCTGTGTGCTTGACAAACTCATTGCCTGTGTCCTTGTTGGAAAAGAAAATCTCTGCTCCATTGTCAAAGCCTGTCACAGTCCCCCATGCTAACTTGATGCCAGCACTGTCAGAAAACTTGGGCTGCGCCAAACTCGGTGGACTGGCAGGTAAAGCTACTTGTGCTGATAATCCCTGCGGAAAGCCTGGCATGATCGACATCGTAATCGATTTAGCTGGGCCGTCCTTGCCACATGAGCTGATGCTTGGTGTGGACAGCAGACTGATGAAGGTCAACCCCTCGATCTTGCCATTGCTAGCAGGCACATGCACGCCTGATGTTAAAGTCTCGATCACCTTGCTGCCATTATAGTAGATGAGCATGACTGTGTTATCGCACAAGCTATTCGGCTGCACCTTAAGAGCCACTTTTGAGTTGATAGCAAAGGGCTTGCCGAGTGTAAGCAGTCCTCCTAATACTGGTAGTTCAATCTTTTTAGGTGGTTGTGGCACTGACGGTGTTGATGGCGCTGATGGGCCTGACGGTGTTGATGGCACGGATGGGCCTGATGGTGTTGATGGCGCTGACGGGCCAGACGGTGTTGATGGTATAGTTGGCGGCGACGGTGGTTGTGTCGTTGGCGGTAAGCTAACGGTTACCTTTTCCTTGACTTTAAATTTAATTACTCTCTTATCAGTAAAATCGCTGGTCAATGTCGCTACACAGTCTCCTACTGCGTTGACAGCAAAGCCTGTGAAGAGAACCTTGCCATCCTTCAGATCTGGGTTCTGCTCTGACACTCGCTTGCCATCACAGACGACAACCATGCGCACAGAACCAGTCTGGTCAGCATCAATATTATCTTCGTTCATCACCGTAATCTCCACACTGATTTCCGTGCCGACATTAACTTCATCAGCAAGACCAATTATATTAAGTGTGCGGTCTTCCTTCACACGGTTAGGCTTGTCTTCTCCGCACGATAACCCGATGCAAACAAGTGCGATCAGAAGCCCAATTAATTTTATTTTGCTTATCATTACACCACCCCCATTTTATTAGACGTATGCTAACAGTAATTATACATACCTATCTTCTGCTTGCTGATAAAATTTTAGATTATTTAGAACTTTGCACCGACGTTGAAGTGGAGGCGACCGCGCTTATACCACTCTGGGTCTTTCGCACGGCGATCAAAGCAGTGATACCTGCTTTGATCACAGTAGGCTGTCGTCGGCTGCCGCAGCGGATAACCATAAGCAATATTCACCAAACCGATGGGACTCAAGTAATTCAATGCCAAACCATAAGCAAAGTAATGGCGATCAAATAGTGTGCGTGGCTTGCTAATGATGTCGCGCAATTCATAGGAAAAATTATCGTAAAGCACCGAACGCGGGCGTTGATTCTTAGCACTCGCAGTGTCTAAAAAATCCTGATAGCGCTTTGCCTCTTGCTCTGAAAAATAAGTATTGCCACTATCTAAAAACACACTCGCAGCTAAAAAATTATTGATGATTTGATGCCGTAATTCCACCTTAATCAACGACCGCCTTGTTCCACCTGTAACTTCGCTGATAAAGGTCTTTTCGTCCTGCACGAAGTAGCGCACATACGGGCCGAGGTTATGCTGATTGGCAAAGCCCCGCACAGTATTAGCACCCCCGATGCGCAAACGCTCCGAAGCATGCAGAATATCGTTGCTACTGCTGTTCTGCACCTGCATAAACGATGTGTGTGAGAAAGAGAGCGCGAGCACTAGCTCATGATACATGCTGAAAAACAAATTGTTAGTAACATGCATTTTGAAATACTCAACGTCGCTGACAAAAAACTTTCTCGCCCAACTTAAGCCAACTTCAAAGAGCATGCCGCGCGTTACCCAGATGAAACTATTACGACTATCGTATGATAAGCGAACACCCATCTCACCGATGCGGATATTATCGGCACTGATTAAACTATACTCCTGCTCAAACTTACCCTCGATGCGGTTGGCACTTTGCTCATAGTATAAACTCACCTTTGCCGACGAGGTGAGCGGGTGGATCAGCGTGCTATTGAGCGACTGTTTAAAGCTATGATAGTAGTCGGCCTCGCTCTTGTGCGAAAATGACAACACACCAAGCACAGGCAAACCAAAAATTTGCGGCTCGTAGTAGGAAAAACGCAGGTAACTGCCCAGCAAACTATTGCTCTTAACTTGTAGCTGTTGGCTGTCCTCACTGACACTGGCAAACAAGGACATCCTGCGGTGCGTGCCCCATAGGTTGTTGTGTCCAATCTCGCCACTATAGCGCAAGCCACGTTGAAGACTGAAGCCAGGCCCGAAGCTGACAAACCCATGCTCACTTTCTTGGACGTAGATATTGAAGTTAACATAGTCAAGTTGCTGATACTCACTGTGAGCAAGGACTGGTTTGATTTCTACCGCCGAGAATAGTCCTAATGCCTCTAATGCTTGATCGCTAGCGATTATCTTATCACGGTTATACCACTCACCTTGTGCGAAGCGCAGCTCACGCTCAACAACGTTGCGTTTGGTTTTGCGCAAACCAACGATATTGACACTACCGATACGCAAGCGTTTGTTCTCTTGGATGACCACACGCACAAAAGCGCGGCTGACTTTTTCATCAACATCAACCAACTCAATATGGGTCTTGACATGTGCGTTCATAAACCCATCGCGCTGGTAGTTTGAAATTATTTTTTGTTCAAAGTCGGCGAAATTTTGCCGCACTAAAGGCTTATCTACTTCTAGTGGCGACCATTTTTTTATCTTTTGATCGACAAAAAACTGATTGCCTTCAACGTTTAGGTCAGCGAACAGGAGCTTCTTACCTTCGTCGACGCGCAGCAACATCGACGCAGATTTAGCTCGGAGGTCGTGTTGGAAAATCGGCGCATAGATATGCACTTGCCAATACCCAAGCTGACGATAAAAAGCGGTTAGTCTGGCAATGCCTTCTTTTATTTTATCTTGGTCATAGACCTTCACGGCAAGTATGTCTAACGCCTGCTCGTTGGTAAGCGCCTGCACCCCTTGTAAGGAAACATTCTTAAGAGTGAACTTATCCCCTTTCTCAAGGTAGTAAATGTAGCGGGTCTCGGTATCGCTGTCTATTACTTCATGTTGCTTGACTACTGCTTGGATATAGCCGCGGAAACGCAGTTTTTTGCCGAGACGCACGATTAAAGTCTCATGCCCAAGCACCGCTACGTTTAAATCCAAATCCTCCAAAATATAGTAAGGGATACGGTTGCCCTTGCCATCAACGAACTCGTATTTGATGCGCTTGCCAAGCTTACCTTCAATCTCGACCTCGACTGCCCCTGTGCCTTGATAGGTCATGCTACCAAGTGCTACAAATGCATCAGCGAAGCCATCCTTGCGCAGTTTTTTGCGCAGACCAGCGATCCAGTCATTGATCAAGTATGTATCGCATAGCTCACCGATGATTGATCGGTGTTTAATTTGTTCGGGCAGCAGGAAAGGCATCTTAACCGCCTTGATGCGACAAGGGTCGCCTTTATTTATTTTGACAGCATACTTGATACCATCTCGTGCCACTACTTCGCTGACTTCTACCAGAGGGTTGTTAAATCCTTTTTGCGCTAAAAAATCCGTCAACTCTTGCCGTAATCGTATTACCATTTCAGATGCATGCACCCGCCCAACATACTTACGAGCAAGGTTAGATAGGTTAGAACGTAGATAACGGGTGGCGGTTGCGATGTGAATGCTCTTAATCACCTGCGCAGGCTCGCTCCGCAAAATCCAAACACCATCATGTTGCCAAGCCTCAAGCTTTTTTAAGGTCAGGCGATGCGACAACTCAATCAATAACTGCTGTAAGTCTTGAGCATTGTTGATACGGGGATAATGCTGTTGGAGATGCTTGAGTTCTTTGCTGGGTAGTAGGTAGCCTTCAAGTTGCCAGTTGACGTTTGCTTGCCCAGATGCCGACCAGAGCAAGAGCAATGACAGGCAAAGGCACTTACTCAAAGGTAAAATTAAATTTAAGGTCAACTGTTTGATCAACGGACTTCTCTTGTGCTGCGGAGTCGTCTTCATCGCTGCTTTGACCAGACACACTGCCCGATAAAACTATGCCGCTATGAATAGAATACTCCGTTAATAGTTTCCAAGTGTATGGATCAACCTGAATGTTCATGCCGACATTACCCCAAGGCAGGTTCACAGGAGCAGTAAACTTCGGATACAGCACCCCCTCACTGGTCGTATGGGTGTCGATATAAATTTTATTGATGATGTCTTGGCGTGAGAAGCGCAGTAAATTTTCCAATGGCTTCTCAAATTGCCCGACCAGCACATTCACTGCCTCTGATAGCCCGACAACGCCAGGGTTAAAGCTAGCCCCCGTGCTAGTAGCAGTGCCTCTACTCAACAGTCTGATGATACCAACCTTGCTGATTACCGAGCCATCGTCGTAAGTGGCAGGGTTAACGGTCAGTTCCCCTACCGCTTCTGATGCATAGCCTGATATGTGCATGTTCACCGTGTAAGTAGACACTTCGCTAAAAGCACGAATGTCCAGTATCGGATCAAGATGACGACGACCATCAAACAAAATACGTCCTTGCTGCACGATAAAATCACGCCGATAAATAAATTTACCCCTGTCTATCTTGATGAAACCCAGTAGTTCAGGGCTAGTGTCATCGCCGCGTAACTGGAGCTGCGTTGAGAGTAAGACTTGGATATTGCGATTCTCGATGGTTAAAGCCTTGTCTGCTTCAATAGCGAGATTGAATGCGACTTTTGGTTCAATGCTGCCGCTCATGGCTTGGTATTTGCTTTCTCTGAAGCTGGCGACGATAATTTTACGAATATCAAAATCGCTGAAGTTAGAGGCTTTGTTGATAACGATAGAACCACCGACATTGATGGGAAAATCTTGCCAATAAATAGCAAGATTGCCACTCATGTTCAATTCCGTGTTATTGAAACCAAGTATCGGGTGAACAAACGTCGCATTGTTTAACTCTACCTGTAGATGACTGCGCTCGTCGCGGTCTTGCGCATAGATATGACCCTTAACACTTATCGACCCATCGCCCTTAAGCCCTGTTAACTCCTGAATTGTGAGACGTTGATTGTAATAACTAGCCTTTACATTGATGTCATGCAAAGCAGGCTGCAGCCCTGAAACACTGATAGACAAAGGTGATAAACGCTCCATCTGGATGTTGGTGCGAGGGGAATACAAATCACCGCGCAGCTGTCCTTCAATTTGGATAAAGCCTTTCGCAACGTCTATTTCGTCGAGTAGTATCGCTAAAATTTTTACGTCAAAAGTCGCAAAAAAGTCTATGCGCAAACCATCAAAGCTGTTCTTGGGTTTGAGAGTGAGATAAACGGAACTGCTTGCACCGCTAAATTCAATCATTTCATTTTGTCTATTGCTCCAACCGTTTTTGCGAAAGATAAATTCTTGCGGTTTGTGTAACTTCAAGCGCACCGTTTCATCGTTAGCACTGTCCGATTGATAAATGAAACTTACATCTTCTAGACGCAAGTTCCCCTGTGAATAACGCCAATTCATCAGTTCACCATGTGATTGCCAACTACCAGTCGCTTGTGTTTTGCTGGCTTGATTGAGTGGCAGCTTGAGCATTCTACCAACATCAAAATCAACAAAGCGATAATCCCAGCGATACGGGAACAGCGACGAGCGAATATCCACCGCTAGGTCGCCGACGAAGCTACTGTTGCTGTTTTTTATTTTGAGGTCGAGAGCGGTGCTAATGCTGGACAGCTGTATCTCATAGTCTTTGCCATGCATGTTTAGCAGTTGAACTTGCTTGAGATAGGCGTAGCCAGTGCCTTTTAACTTGGCAACGTTGCCACGCAGCTTGAGAGAGAGGCGTTCAACATCAGCGCTAAAATCATCGGCTTCAAGATACGGCATACGCTTGGTCGTCGCAGGTCTAGTCATGCTCATATCAATCGTAAGTTCGTCTTTGTTGCTCATGCCTAGCATTTCCCACCAATTATCGGAAGCCGCGAAGTTGTCGGGGTTGAGCGCTACTTTGCGGGTGTGATTGAGGTTGCCGCGCACCTGTAACCCCAATATCTTGGCGGTGAAGGTTGGTATCTGCCAAGAACGTTTACTGGTCGCATGCATCTGGAGTTCATCGACGATAATCTCACGGTCTGGGTATTGAATTGCGGTTAAAGTTGCTTGCACATCGCCGCGATACGCTAACGGAAAGAAAAATAAACCACTGACATCAGCACGCAACTGTGCCACACCAAAATGTAAGGGCATCTCGTAAAAAGCTAACAGCCAGCGCAAATCATCAGCTTCAACCTTGTTTGCCTCTAGTTTTGCCCGCACCCGCAGTTCGTCGTAATACATTCTCCCAGCGTTAGAAGTAATGCTGCCGCCTGAAGCCGTGGTAATCTTTACATTGCGCCAATCAACATAATCACGATAGAAAACAAATTCACCCTTGTTTAAATTTCCCGCCGCTTGTTTGTTGAACCGCACCTGTTTAGCTGTCGCACTCGCACTGACGACGATCGCATCGGTTGTGCCACCGACATGCATTTGTAGTTGTCCGCTACCGTTAAATTCAGCAGGCAACAAGAACTGCACCCCTTCGAGCGCAAAGTGGTCGCTGACAACATCTAGTGCCACCTTGCCGTTTTCTTGATAATGCACCTCACCGTTAGCTGTGAGGTTTACCTTGGCGGTTTGCTGGGCAGTGTTGTCGTTAGCAACTTGGTTTGGTTTGGTCGCTGCATCACACTGCCCCTGTAGTTGGTCAAAGCGCAGATGCTGTGAATCAGAAAACATCTCTAAACGCAAATCGCAGGTCGGGGAGGCATGATAATTGCGCAAACCTTCAATGCTGATCGCACTCGCTTCTACGTCAGCCTTGACTCGCAATGCCAATGGTTGCCCCTTACCCTCAACGCTGATTTGCTCGCTACTGATAGCAAGATCGCTGTAAGGAAATTCGAGATGAAAGGCTGATAGCAGTTCAGATAGCAGCAAGCCAGTCGCAACACCTTGAAACGCAAAAGCTTGCGGTTTGGCATAAGATAAACTGCCCGTAAAATTCCCACGCTGATCATTGCCGATCTGTAGCACTCCCTGTTCAAAGGCAATTTGTTTTTCGGTGATGCGCAAGTTGGCACTACTATCAAATATCTTGATACCACCGAGCAAAGCTTGTTCTACCCGTCCTTGCCCGAAGATTTCAAAGCGTGGTGCTTTTCCCGCGGCTAAAGCGAGTTGAATTTTAAAATCGCCTTGTCCCTTGCCTGCACTGTTAGGAATTTTAAATAGGGTGGTTAAGAGTCGTAGGTTGCCGTCAAGTTTGGCGTTGCCTGTGATGTTGATCGGGCTGGTAATCTCACCGCTGTCGGCAACCACTGCCTGCCCGCGCAATAGTATTTCTGCAGTTTGTAGGTCAGCGGCGCTGATGTCTTTGGCATGAAGTTGAAACTCCTGACTGCCAACAAAAGCATCAAAGTTCAAGCTCATGTCCGAGATAAACTTCCTCTCGGTGCGTGTATAGTTAAGCGCTTTGAGTTTGCCCTGCACGCGCAACTGCTCGCTGATGTCTATCTGGAGCAAGTCGCTGCGCATTGCCAATGCGGTGTGATTATTTTGCAGCGTAAATTCAAAACCTTTGATCGTCGCACTTTCAACCTGCGTATTGGCAAAGTTCAACCATCGCCATTTTTTTGTTGCTGGTTTGGCAGGTGGCTTCTCTTGTTGGGTAATTTTTACCTGTAGACCCTCAATCGCTAGATTGCCGAGTTTAGGTTCACCCATCACTAACGACCATAGGGAGAGCTTGCCGCGTAAGCGTTGTGCTACTAGCTCAAATTCAGTGCTGCGTTTAACCTTTATGGCACTGACTTCTACTGCTAATGGCAGCAAAGATACGGTTAGATCTTGGTATTCAACAGGTGAGCCGAAGGCAGCCTTTGCCTTATCACTGATTAAATCTTTAGCAGGTGATGAGTTGACCGCTAAATCAACCATACTCTCGCCAAAGATATAAAGAAACACGGCCACGATCAGCAAACTGATCCATACCCGCAGCTTGATGTTCTTGCTCGCCAATTATGCCCCCACTATACTAGGGCGTGTCGCCATTTCAATTATATCATGTTTAGATGCCTCTAATGCTTATGGGTAGTGCGGTTAACCTCGTATTACCTTTGCCAGTATGCGGTCAGTATTTTCTTGGCGATTGGCGCGGCGGCAACCCCGCCCCCGCCTTGAGTATCGTTTTCACTGACGACTGCAACGACAATCTCTGCGTTTTCAACAGGTGAGAAGGCAATGAAAATCGCATGCTCGTGCCATTTTGTGCTGACATCATATTCACCTTGATACTTGTCTAAACTGACGACTTGGATCGAACCAGTCTTACCTGCGACACTAAACTGTTCAGTGTATGCCCGATGCCCTGTGCTTTGCGGGTGCTTAACCGCCGAGTGTAAGTATTGTCGCAATAACTTGAGATGCACAGGATTGATGGCAGTGCGATGAATTACTGTTGGCTGCTGCTGGTATAAGGTCTTGCCATAGTAGTCGATGACCCTACGCACCAAGTATGGTTGCCAAACCTTGCCACCATTGGCGATGGTCGCATAGAGGCTTGCCATCTGCAAAGGGGTCAACAGTGTGTAACTTTGACCGATCGCGATGTTGGCGGTTTCACCCGCCGTCCAAGCACTATTATAGCGGCGCTGTTTCCAAGCACGAGTAGGCACGAGACCAGCACGCTCCAAGTTCAAACCGAGATTAAGTTTTGCACCGAGCATAAACTTGCGAGCAAAACGGGCAATTGTGTCCACACCAATTTCTAACCCCACCTGATAGAAGTAAATATCGCATGAACGGGCAATCGCTGTTTCTAAATCCACATCACCATGTCCACGTCGCTGATGACAATGAAATATTTTATCGCCAATTTTTTGTGCACCAGCACAATTGATGCGTCGTGCAGGTGTGGTAATTCCTTCAGCAAGAGCAGCAAGTGCCACTACTGATTTGTAGATACTGCCTGGCGAATATTCGCCGCCTGTAGTTTTATCCAACAGTGGATGAAAAGGGTTTGATAATAGTGCTTGCCAACGCAATGGCGGCAAGTATTGCTGGTAGATACGAGGGTTGAACTGCGGTTTGCTTAGCATCGCAAGCACTGCACCATCACGCGGATCAAGCACGACCACTGCCCCACGCTTGGCAGCGAAAGCTTTAGTGGTGGCAAGCTGTAGCTGTAGATCAATTGTTAGTTCAAGGTTGGCACCTGATATGGCATTGCGATGATGTAAGTGGGAGTGTTTACGGGCAGCACGGCGACCAAAGGCATCGACCTGCACCACTGCATACCCACTCTCGCCGCGCAAGTAATGTTCCCAGCCTAGCTCCAAACCCTGTTTCCCCACCCAATCGCCAGCTTGGTAGTGTTTATCAGGATGTTGCTGTTGCCAACGCTGCAAAGTATCGGAGCTTATTTTGCCAAGATGACCGAAGAGGTGAGCAGGCATATCGGCACGATATGAACGCTGCGAAGACATCAGCACATCAATGCCAGCTAAAAAAAATTTATTTGTATGAAAGAGTGCAAGTTCATGCATGTTCAAATCACGATGCAAGGTAATCGGCATAAACTTCGGGCGACTGGCGGCATTATCAACTTGGCGCTGTAAACTTGCGACAGGCACTGCCAATAATGCTGCAACACTTGCGAGCACGGCATCCTTGTCTTGAACATATTGCGGTGTGTAAACAAGATCATAGGCAGGCTTGTTGCCAAGCAGTAATTTGCCATGGCGATCAAAGATAAGTCCTCGTGGTGCGGGAATTTCGATCTTACGCATGCGGTTGTTTTCTGCCACTCTACGATAGTGGTCGCCATGCTGAATCTGTAGATACCAAAGCCTAATGACCAACCCAACGACGACGAGAGCTAAGATGACTAGTGCGATTGCATAGCGTTGATCACGTGCTTTATTGATGTGCTTAGCAGTGGTTAGCATGCAAGGGAGATGCGAAGCGGTGGCGCAGGTCTAAAGACAATTGTATCGCCGTAATTGATCGTAAGCATGCGATACTGCCCGTCTAGTGAAAGCATTGCCGCATCGCAAAGAGAAACTATCTTAAACATGTCTTGCTCACAGTCAAATTCGGCGCTACGCATATCGCTAGTTAGTGGTTGGTAAAGTTCCCGCACCAAAAACTGGAGTTTGTTGGTCGTAATTGCCATTGCTTTACCACCTGCAGCTCGCAACGCCGCCGAACTACCCGCAGCGGTTGCTACCCAGATGCCGCTCGACTTATGTGTTTCCCACTGTTTGCGAAAGTTCAGCATGTAGCGAGTGGTCGCGGCGGGGTTGCTATTAGCGAAGAGAAAGTCATTCAACACTGCACTGGTATGTTCTTGGTGTGCAGCAGTAGTGATAAGTGCTTGCAGGCGTTGTAGGGAGGTGGCTTTAAATTTATTTTGCTGAACAGCAGCAGCAAGCAAGTCAAGGCGACGATAATCATAGGCACACAGATGTCCGACACTGCCGCGCGATGAACGCACCCCGACAATCAAACCTTGCTCACTAGGTAAAGCATGGTTAGCATACAAAACTGTGCCATCACCACCGACCGCAAAGACCAAATCAAAAGCACCATCAGGGCATGAAGTGTTGCTGTTAATTTTATGGATAGATAGTTGTAAGTTAGGCAGGCCGCGCAAAACAGAAGTTATTTTTTCAACACAGGCCTGATGCTCCTGATCAGCCTGTTGAAGTGCATGGCGATGCTTGGCAGCCGCAGCGATGCCTTTATCAGCAAGTGCAGTGAGAGTTTGCAGCTGCGTAGCCTTATGTTCGCCTCTAGTGATTAGTAAGGCTTTCATAGTGTGTGTCTTACGACAGCTTGCATCCTTCAATTGACTAGTTGGCAACGATACTTTGTGCGCATGAGATGGCTTGGTGCTGCGTCTTGGCAACGAAAACACTACGCGCTGCCATAATTATGCGGAACGAAGTTTTTGTTGTCCAAAACTCGGTTAGTGCTATCCATAGCTTTGACGACCAAAAAACCTTTGCTCCATGCATAGTCAATAACCTCGCTCTCCTTGCCGCGATCAACCTTCACGTAAGCGATGATGCCATAAATTTTTTTGTTCTGTTTGGCTATCTGGTGTGTGAAGGGCAGTAAAGTCTTGTTGAGAAAATGGTCAATGTCTTTTTTTTCTAGGTTGGTCTTCACTTCAGCGACAACCACTGCATCTTGGTTAGTCCCCTGCACATCTATCTCCCAACTTCTGTCTTTAGGTCGCACCCGTGTGGCAGCATAATAAATGTGCACACCGAGATGTTCTTTGGCAATTGTGATCAAATCACCAGCCACCAGATCCTCAATTATCTTGCCCCAGCGATTACCTTCACCACCGAGTTGTTTGCCAAGCCTACTCAACTGCCGATCTATTCGTTTGCCACTGGCTCGCAACTCTTCTATTTTGCGATCGTTTTCGGCCGCACGCTTCTCGTTTTCGGCAGCGCGCTTCTCGTTTTCGGCCATGCGGAGCTTATTCTTTTCGGCTTCTTCTTTAGCGTTCTCGGCAAGCGCTGCTAATATCTGCTCCGCCCGATCTAATCTTGAATTTGTTCCTGTATTCGCCATCTTATCTCATCAACCTCCCGTAACTCTTGGTGCGGCTATCATAACTCAAAAACTACGACCCACAAAGTTAAGCATAGCAAGTCTATAACTTAAACTCTTCATGGAGGTAATATCGGCAATTTACAGGTGGCATTATAGGCATAGCGATAACGCCACCACAGGCATGACCGCTCTAGCAAAGCTACGATGGAGGATTAGCACGGTTGCGATCAAAATAAAGATAGTCGTGGTTTATCCAAATGCTGTCTTTTAAGCGTTCACGTGCCTCTTGCGTAATTTGTTCATACAGTTGATTAGCGATAAAGTAGCGCAGATAGGCGTTGGTTTCCCGATTATCCTTGAACTCCTCCATGTTGGCTTTTGTCTGATTGCGAAGACGCAAAAGATAGTGCCCGTCCTTGTTTTCATAGGTGATAAAATCGGTGGTTAAACTGCTTATCTGGGTCAATAACTCCTCATCACTGCCAAGTTTCGGGACAAAACGCGCTGACAGTGAAAATTTACCCGTTGACTCACGCTTAAGGTCATTTGCCACTAAAATCGGGTCAATACTCTCACCATCACGCAATTTAGCTAGCATCTCGGTGCGTAGCTTCTCTACATGCTGCGGAGCTTTTTGCTGTTTGAGTAGGATAGCGGCAATCTCCTGCTGTGCGTCCGCTAATGTCCTGCTAATCGCCGCCTTTTTGTCCAATACTTTGATGATATGAAAGCCAAAAGCAGTCTCCACTACGGTGGGGTGGATATTGCCCTTTGCCAAACCAAACGCCGCGTCGCTAAACGGTGCAGCCATGTCCGCTCGCCCAAAAAAATCAAGCTTGCCATCACTCTTTTTGCCCTGTGGCTCATCGGTATAGCGCCGCACCAAATCAGCAAAGTCTGAATTAGACTGGGCTGCAGCAAGAACTTTCGCCGCCAGCTTACTCGCCTCGTCTTTGCTGCGCGTCGCCGTAGCACTGCGTGCCCCTTGATAAGCGATGAGAATATGCTGGGCTTGCACCTGCTCTTCTTGATTGTAAGTGCTGCGATGTTTCTCGTAATATGATTTGATCGCCTCTTGACCTGCCTCGGAAGTAGCATAGGTAGTTGTCTCTTCAGCGCTCACAGTAATCGGCAACTTGCTAGCCGTAAACTTGATGTATTCAATATCAATATGAGTATTGGCGAGGCGGTAATCCATCCGACGCTCAAGCTGTGATGTCATGACGTAATTGCTGGTAAAAGTGCGCAGTTTATCCAACGTCAAATCACGCTGTAAACTTTCCATGAACTCCTCTTCCGAAAAACGATTGCCACGCAAAAAAGAGGTGTAATACTGCTCGGAAAAGTTGCCATCCTTATCGGTGAACGCTTTCGCCTCCGTAAGGTAAGAGATGACCTCCTCTTCGCTGGCACGCAAGCCAAGCTCTGTAGCGACGACATAGGCAATCGCCTTATTGACAAGTTGTTGA
Organism: Pseudomonadota bacterium; assembly: GCA_028877195.1. Taxonomy (GTDB): domain Bacteria; phylum Bdellovibrionota_B; class Oligoflexia; order Oligoflexales; family JAPPIL01; genus JAPPIL01. The sequence continues at coordinate 449 of JAPPIL010000122.1, read as the reverse complement.
ACGACCGTCTCCGATAAATTCGCTTTGATCGGATCAAAGTCTTGCCCAAACTGCTGGCTATAAGAGTCTTGAGCATTGCGATACGAGGTGCGAAACTCGCTGTTAGTAATGCGCACATCACCAACCCGCGCCGCTAACCCCCCTAGTCCACCACGTTCCGTTTGCCCAGGAAAGATACCAAAGAAAGTCAAACCGCCGACCGCAAGAATCAAGATGATGTATGTGCCAGCATTGTTGAGTAGAAATTTTAGGCTTAATTTGTTGACCGCGGTGTTCTTCCAGCGTTGCATACGTTAGTTCCCCATGACATCAAACAAGACGCTGATACTACCATAGCCTGACGACATTCTCTATGACATTGCTTGCCACTATTTTATATGCGGAGGTGGGAAAGCCGGCTTTGTTGCATAACTGAATTTATCCACGAAAGCATTGTGATAAGTGTATAA
>JAPPIL010000080.1 GCA_028877195.1 Pseudomonadota bacterium | reverse complement strand
AATTTTTCCTGATTCTGATAAATACCAGCACATGGTTATCACGCCTATCGGCGACTGTTAACTCTATTCAAATCGAGTGCCCAAAGGCACTCGATTTGAATAGATGATGGGGGAGGCGGCTAAAAGAATTTCTCACCATTGCCGTAAGAAATACCCACAAATACCTTGGAGTAAGATTGCCCGTATGAGAGACAGGTTAGTTCATCGCTACGATGATGTTGAGCAAGTGCACACTTGCAAACAAACGATCATCTGTGTAGTTGTGTCAAGACACATGCAGTAAGGATATGTATGCCCGATGATTTCAACTCCGAGTATTTTCAAGCGGCGGCAGACCCGTATGCGGCGTTGCCTTTTTCTGAAAAGCAGGCAGCGATAGCTGTTATCCGTGAACAGGTAAACAGTTGTCGTATGTGTGAAGAGCTTTGCCATAGTCGCACTAACACAGTTGCTGGCGAAGGCTATCTTGAACCACAAGTATGCATCATCGGCGAAGCGCCAGGTGCGGATGAAGACAAGCAGGGGAGACCATTTGTCGGGCGAGCGGGGCAGTTGCTGGATCGAATTTTGGCTGCTTGTGAGATCAAGCGTGAGAAAGTTTATATCACCAACATCTTGAAATGCCGCCCACCAGCTAACCGCAATCCACTGCCTAGCGAGGCAGCTAATTGCCTGTCCTATCTACGCAAACAACTACATATCTTGAAGCCACGATTTATCTGCACTTTAGGGGCAGTCGCTGCCCAAACGTTACTTCAAACCGATACCAGCATCGGGGCATTGCGAGGACGTTGGCATCGGTATGAAGGGATACCAATGCTTTGCACCTATCACCCTGCTTATCTGCTGCGCAATCCAGCGAAAAAGCGCGACGTTTGGGAAGACATGAAGATGCTGATTGCAAAACTTGCAGAGTAGAACATGCGGGTGCTAGTTCGGTTTGCTAATGAAATTTATTTGAAATCGGCGCATGTGCGTACCAGATTTCAGCGTCAACTCCAGCATAATATCGCCCTCGCTTTACCAACCGCGCAGATGCATGCGGCTTGGAATCGTATCCTCCTGCAACTACCTGATGCCGAAGGCGACGATGAGCGCCGTCTTGAGGTGTTGACACGCATCGCTGGCATCGGTTCATACTCACCGATTATCAGCAGTTGTGCGGCCGACCTTGAGCAGATTGTCGCCAGTGGTGCGGCACAGTTTCAAGCTGCGGTGCATGGTAAAAGCTTTGCGGTGCGGGCAAAGAGAATTTTTAAGCATGCCTTTACTTCTAAAGACATTGAAATCGCTTTAGGGGCAAAACTAGTTGCGGCAGCGGCGAAAGTTGATCTACGGCAGCCTGATATTACCGTTCACGTTGAAGTGCATCGGCAAGAGGCGGTGTTTTTTACCGATGTTGTCGCAGGTGTAAGTGGGTTGCCGATCGGCACTGGCGGTCGCGGTATTGCACTTATATCTGGAGGCTTTGATTCAATCGTCGCAGCAAAGCTCATGTATGGGCGTGGAGTAAAACTTGATTATGTTTTTGCGAATTTGCCTGGCGACCGTGCCCATGCCGCTAGTGTCTTACAGATTATCAAAACACTTTGGCAACGCTATGGTATCGGCGACGAAGATGCTTGTATCTATCACATCAACTATCAGCCATTACTGGCAGCGATGCGTGAACGGATCGCACCGCGTTACCAGCAAGTGATTCTCAAACGTTTGCTCTACCGCAGCGCCGAGCTGCTCGGAGCACAGCATCAAGCTATCGTTACGGGTGAATCGATTGGGCAGGTGTCGTCGCAAACTTTAGCTAACCTTGTCGCAATCGAAGCAGCAGTAGCGATGCCCGTCCTACGCCCGCTGATCGCACATCACAAAGAACAGATTATCGCTATTACCCGTGCGATGGGCATGTATCAGCAGTGTGCGAATATTCAAGAGTATTGCCAACTCACTGACGCTAAACCAGTTACCAACATGAGCGCTGATAAAGTGCAAAATCTTGATGCGGACATCCTTGCTATGCTTCCAGCACAGCTAGAGCAGGCTGAATGCCTAAAGCTTGCTGAAATCAAGACGGACGATGTGTCTCGTTTCCGTCATGTTGGCGATATCCCAGCTGATGCGGTGTTGATCGACTGTCGCTCGGATAACGAGTATCAACAGTCAGCGCGACCAAATTTTCAGCACTTTCCTTACCAACGCCTAATCGCTAACTTTCAGCAGTTTGATAAAACCAAGACCTACCTCATCTATTGTCAATCTGGTTTACAAAGCACCGCTGTCGCTGCACTTATGCAAGACTCTGGTTATCATGCCTATAGCGTGAGTTAGGGACGGGGCTAACCAAAGATAAAGGTTTTTAATTTCTCTAAAAAAACAATCAATTGGTTAAGCCCGATGAGTATCGTTGTTGGTGCGGTTAGCCAAAATGCCATACGCTTGAACCTTCTGTCTTCAACCTGCATTGCCTTTTCGGCGCGCAAATCACTGCTTTCTTTGGCGCGGGAATCGAAGTCTTTATCAGTTGTCATGGTTGGTTATGGACGAAATTTTTCTTTGCGTTTTAAAAGCTCCACCAACTGCCTTGCTTCACTTAACTTGCTGTCTATCAATGCTAACGACGATTTTTTAGCAATTAAGATATCCACTTCATTGAGAATCTCATCTATATTTCTAGCGAGTTCCTCACAAGTGAGTGTTTCAACAGGCTTTTTTGCTGGCTCTCCCATTCTTCCTCCGTATGCGAGCAAAATTATACAGCAATATCCCAGCTGCACAAACGCAAGACCCTGGTTATCATGCCTATAGTGTGAGTTAGGGGGTTGAGCGGGCTTTGTTGCATAACTAACATCTCTCCTTTTTAGTATGGGGGGGGGGGGGGGGG
>JAPPIL010000136.1 GCA_028877195.1 Pseudomonadota bacterium | reverse complement strand
TTCATCAAGGCAAGGAGATGTATCGTGCCCGCAAGCTGAAGCGCACGGCGATAATCGTTGCGGGGCCAGCGGCAAACTTCCTGCTTGCCTTTATTATCTACGTTGTTCTTGGTCTGGCAGGTCTAGAGTATGCTCCTGCTCGTATTGGTGCGGTGTTGCCTGATAGTGCGGCGGCTCGTGGTGGTCTGCGCAGTGGCGATGAGGTGTTGGCAATCAGCGTTGGTGCAGACGGCGACGATACTCAAGGTGAATCGCAAGGCGGCGAGCGACCGATAAAGAAGTGGGAAGAGATGCGGGGGATAATCAGTCGTTCAGCGAATGTGCCGTTGCAACTGACTGTGCGCAGAGACCAGCGTTTGCTGACGATAGAGCTTGTGCCTGATGATGTCGGTGGTGCTGGTCGAGCGGGAATCGGGCTAGACTTTGAGCAGGCGGTTATCACGGTCAGCGAAGGTTCTGTTGCCAGTCTAGCGGGGATGGAGAGTGGCGATAAGATAACTGCCCTTGAGTATGAGGGGCAGAGATACCAAGTTAGTGATTTCTCACAATTGCTACAGCGTTTTTCGCAGCTCATTACCGCTTCTTCTGATGACAGTGGGGGGCTACGCATACACTACCTGCGGCAGGGTGAGGAGTTGGTTGCTAGTTTGCCGCGTGGTGAGACACTCGCTGAACTTGGGATAACATCTACGCTGTTGACGATAGACACGGTGCATAAGCCAGCTGTGGGGGTTTTACAACCGCATGACCAACTGTTAGCGATTGCTGGTGAGCCGATAGCTAATTTCTATCAGTTGAGCGAAAAGTTTCAAGACCAGCGTCAACCGCAGATAGAGGTTGAGGTGTTGCGTGCTGGTGAGCGTATGACGATGAAGGTGGAGCTTGAGGCGCATGAAGTGCAGCGGATAGAGGGAGCTGTTACGCTTTACACATTGCCTGTAACGTATGTTGGCACGATGCAACGTCCGCAGCTTTTGATGGAAGAATATGGTCTTCTAGGATCTTTGTGGTTTGGGGCGCAGGAGTTATGGCAAAATTCAGGACAGGTGGTGGCGGCGTTAGCTGGTTTGTTTACTGGCTCGGTGCCGTTGCAGGCACTTGGTGGGCCGATTCTCATCGCTAAAGTTGCTGGTGATTCAGCGAAAGCAGGTTGGAAGATGTATCTTTTGACGATGGCAATCATCAGCATCAACCTTGGTGTAATCAACCTCTGTCCGATACCTGTTTTGGATGGCGGACAATTGATGTTGGTTGGTATGGAAGCGGTTAGGCGACGTAGGCTACAGATGACGACGATTGAAAATTTTCAACGTCTCGGCTTTGTCATGGTTTTGTGTTTGATTGTGCTGGCTACTTACAATGATTTGAGCAGATTTTGGCGCACATTCCTCAAGGGTATTACGGGTTATTTTGAATAAGGTAATAGCACAAGGGCTGTTCTTCCTACTTTAGAACCTTTTGGTATAATCAATTACATGCGACTTCTTTGCTGTTATCTTTTTCTCGTTTCCTGTAGCCAGTTCGGACGGCTACCGACAGGCGAACGACTGGCTGCGATGCAGAATTCACCCAACTACGACAAAGATAAGGCGACTTTTTTGAATCTGTATTCCCATCCTCCCACAAAGCATTGGCGCAAGAAGGCAAAAAGCTGGTTTATGCGTAGGTTCATCAATACTGACGGTTTGCGTCCCGATTACCTCTTACCTGAAGGCGACTCCCAGTTGCAGCGCTTTAGTCTTGCTGATAGCAAAGCCAAAACAATTTGGCTTGGACATTCAACTGTTTTGCTCAACATCAACGGCAAGACTATTCTGTTTGACCCAGTGTTTTCAGATCATGCATCGCCTGTGCCGATTATTGTCAAGCGTTTTCAGCCACCAGCCTTGAGTTTGCAAGCGTTACCGCCGATCGACTATATCGTTATTTCGCATGACCACTATGACCATCTTGATAAGGAGACGATACGTTTTTTCGTTGACCAGAAGGCAATACGGTTCCTCGTCCCGCTGGGTGTTGGTGAGCATCTTGTTTACTGGGGTGTAGAGCCAGAGCGTATCAAAGCCATGGATTGGTGGGAAGAATACTGGGCTGATGGGCTACGGTTTGTTGCTACCCCATCGCATCATTTTTCGGGACGCACCCCGTGGGCAAAAGACAAGACGCTCTGGGCTTCATGGGTGGTAGCGAGTGAACAGCAGCGGATTTACTTTAGTGGTGATTCAGGTTACAGCGAACACTTCAAACAAATCGGTGATAGGTTAGGGCCGTTTACTCTCGCGTATTTGGACAGTGGGCAATACAATGAACGCTGGGCACAAGCGCATCTATTGCCAAGATACTTTGCGCAAGCGTTCAAGGACTTGCGTGCCGAGTGGTATTTTCCCATTCATTGGTCGATGTTTTGCCTTTCTGTGCACTCATGGCACGAACCTGCTGAAAAGCTCCAACACGAAGCAGACGCAGGCAATATCAACTTGATAACCCCTAAACTTGGCGAGATGGTTGTTATCGGCGATGGTTATGAGTCGCAGACTTGGTGGCGATAAGCTGTTTTGTTGCGTAACTTGTAGTTGTCCTCCTGAATATGCCAAAGGGCATGTTCCTGCTTGCACTTATTATTTCTCTTTCTAAAAGTTTTTGATCAAACCTCTAAACGGAGGGAGAAACTGGCAAGCTTGCTTGCCAGTTTCTCACGTAGTGCAAGATGTCTGTCGCAGACGCACTTTTTTCAAAAAGTTTGGAAGGTTTTGATACGGGTGATTGGTTCGGTATGACCAATCCTTTTATTATGCGGAGGAACGTTCCCTTCCTCCGCACCTCCATCCCTCTTCCATCTTGCTCCGTGCAGCCAAGTTATTGAGGCACAAAACCTCACGTC
>JAPPIL010000066.1 GCA_028877195.1 Pseudomonadota bacterium | reverse complement strand
GGCTGGTGTCGGTCGCACTTCTTGGGCTTGTAATTGTGCGATGTAAGTATCAGGGATGTCAGTTAGCTTGCTTGCCGCCAGCATGATGTCTATGTAGCGTTCGGAAGGCTGCAAACCTTGCTCTAGATAGTCAGCAACACCGATAAACACTTTCACCACATCGTAGGTCTTGCCGTCTTGACCTTGCACGCTAATTTCTGCTTGGCGGTAGAAAATACTGTGCATCTCGACGAGAGCTGGTGTGTGGCTGGGATTGAGTTGATAGATGATGCCATGCACTTCGTTGTTGGTGCTTTTCTGTATATTCGCAGTGCCACCTTCCAAACGAAAGTAGTCGCGCACATTGAAGACCAGTGTATGATCTTGCAATCGCGCGGGTTGCTGTGCAATCGGGTCAATACCATACTGTTGTAAAAATTTTGGATTGACACTTACGCCGTAGCCAAAAAAATACATGCTCCCCTGTCTTTGTTGCATAGTTATACCCTCAGTCAGCGCGTAACTGTGTTGGCGCATACAGCTGCACAGAAGGACTGTTTGTTGCAGGTCATCGGATCAAAGCAAGTGCCCTTTGGCACCTGCTTTGATCCGAACAACATAGTCGCCTATTGGCACTCATCTTACTACGATAACCCCGTGCACCCCTGGTTGCATAGCTATACCCTCAGTCAGCGCGTAACTGTGTTGGTGTATACACCAGCTACATACAATTATCGTCGCACTGGCCGATATCTTTACAAATGATTTTGGTTAGTTAAGGAGATGCTGGTGGCGGGATGTGGTAGGTGATGATGTTTTTGCTAAATGTAACCGCAGCAGTAGCGTTAGTGTTGTTGACGGTGTAATCCTCTCCCCAAGTTTCGCTGACTAAAAACCATCGCAATAGTTTCTTGCCTAGATTTGCGTCCAAGTCTTTTTTCAACGCATTGCCATAGAGTGGTAAATCACCAAAACTACAATTCCCATCAACATAATCTGCAACGTTAACGAGGTAGACTGCATTTCCCGCAGCATAGGTGGCTGTTTCTGATACAGAATCGATATAAGCAATGCCAGGAGGGATTTTGAATCTCACATTCACATTGATTGCTTTGATATTCTCACAGCCAGTGCCGCTTGGAACAGTGTCGGTAGTTTGCCAAAGATGCTGCCCACCTAGTTGTTTGCCGCCGCGTGTTAATTGTGTTTTGCCAACAGTTTCACCAGCAAGCTTGAGTTCATAGGTGCATTTACCAAACAATGCATCGAGGCTGACAGATACCTTGCCTTCAGCATCAGTAACTCCCTTTGCCCAGCTAACGGCAGCTGTCCCCCAATGTGAGCATTTGACAAAGACCTCATACGGCACGTTAGGAGTAGCGGTGTTATCTTTCTTCAAAGTCAGTTTAAAGTTCACCTTGTTATCAGTTGTCAACTCGCTAAAACTGTAGAACACGGTTAGGTTAGTTTGTTTCGTAACGGTTGTCGTAACAGCTGGCGCAGGTGTTGTGGAGGGGGGGGATGTAGCTGGCGCAGTTGGTTGGGTAGACTTGTCGCTACCATCACCTTTGAACCATCCGCAACCAATGGTTAGCAGGAAACATACACTGATGGCGACAAGATTTGCTGGTTGCATCAACACGACCTCATCTTTGAACGTGAACGCCTATCCACTAGTATACATGATGCTGCGAGCAGCCGATAGGCTCTTACAAATAGCAGGAATTGACAGTCATGTCGTTAGACTATATCTTGAGCAGCTGTTAAAATATAAGCAAATCTAAATTATGATGATCGTTACGATAGCCATACCGCTTTTGTTCGCTTTTATCTTTGTCGAATATCTATACTCGCGCCAAAAAAAATATCGCTCACTGAAGGCGTATGTGCCGATCGACACATTGAGCAATCTTGCCGCAGGCATCACTTCGCGCCTGACTAAACCGTTCATGGGTTTCTTCTCACTGGGTATCTATGCGTTATGTTTCCAGCACCTGCGTTTGTTTGATGCCAGCGAGTTGCCACAACCAGTGTATGTGTCGTTGCTGGTGGTGTATTTTTTTGGCGTGGATGCCTGCTATTATTTTTTTCATCGCGCCTCGCATCGGGTCAATGTTCTTTGGGGGCTGCACATCATTCACCATCAAAGCGAGAAGTTCAACTTAAGCGTTGCGTTTCGCCAAACTGCGATTGGCGGGTTCTTTACTTTTTTCTTTTACTTGCCGTTAGCGGTGCTGGGTTTGCCGCCGCTGATGTTTGCGATTTTCAATGCGCTCAACCTTCTTTATCAGTTCTTTATTCATACGGAATTGGTGGGTAAGTTGGGATTTTTAGAGATTTTCATGAACACCCCCTCGCATCATCGCGTCCATCATGGCAAGGACAAAAAGTATATCGACAAGAACTATGCTGGCGTGTTTATCATCTGGGACAAGTGGTTTGGCACGTTCCAGCCTGAAGAAGAGCGCCCCAACTACGGGGTAACTACTCCGCCGCCTAATTTCAATCCGATTGCGGCTAATGTCCATTTTTTTCAAACGTTGTGGGAAGAGGGCAAGTCTTACAGCCGTGTCATTGATAAAATTGCCTTATGGTTCTTGCCGCCCGAAGCGATCAAGGGCGGAACAAAGGCAACACCATTTTCAAGTGGCTACCATATTCGTCCTGCGATTCCGCAATCAGTAACGATTATTTTCACCGTCGTGGTATTTGCAACGCTAGCGATGTTGTTTTTCTATCAGCAGATCAATCTAGTCGTGGTCTTTATGATTGCAACGGCTCTCCTACTACTCACCGAACTTCCGTTCACACTGGTGTTGAACAGTAAGTTGCGCACAGGCAATGGTGGGACATAATTATTTTTTTTTATACGAGAGTGGCACCCCCCTCCTCGCGCTCCTCCCCTATCGTCTCAAGACATATGCTGGTTTGAGTCGGA
>JAPPIL010000127.1 GCA_028877195.1 Pseudomonadota bacterium | reverse complement strand
GCATAACTAACATCTCTCCTTTTTATCATGCGGAGAGACGTTCCCTCTCTCCGCAAACAAAAAATAGGCATTACTTATGCAACAAAGACGGGGCTAGCGTATTTTGTTGCGCCTCAAGCAATAGCTCCCTATTTTGCTAAAGTTTTAGCTGATTTTTGCCGAATGCACAATCACAGTCGCGGTGTATGGATAAACGATGGTTCTAAAGATTTTAGGCGCTAGTATCCTATGCTTATCCTGTCTGGGTGCGGAGATGGATGGACATAGCAGCTTCCTGACTTCAGCGCAGGGAGGCGAGCAGACTAGATGGGCGTTTGACTTATCTCTGTTGCATAAGGTGCATGATGGCAGCCTGAATTTTGTGTATGCGTTTGCGGACAACAATAACTGTGGTGGGCGCTATTCAGACCAGCAAATCAAGGCTGACATAACAGCAAGCACCGATGTTTGGATGAACGCATTGCGCAAGTGGTCGGGGCTGACGAAACCAACAGTGGTCAGTCAATATAATTTCATGCGCGGGAAAGTAGTCGGTAATAATGTTGAACTCGATGATGCGGAGTTTACGCCAGACTTGAAGATCGTTTTCGTTTGTAAATATGGCCGCTCATACTATAGCGTCAAGAAGCTTATCGCCATGTTTGATGAACGCGGCAAGTATGCGATGTCCACACTGACGCATGAGATGGGACATGCGTTTGGGTTGTTAGACACCTACGTCGGTGCTTTCGGCGCTAGCTATGACCAAAGTGATTGTGGGGTTAGCAAGATTGTTGGTTGTCAGCCATTGGCAATCATGAATATCAGCAGTTGGTTTCCCGCCGCTACAGCCGTGCTCGGCGAGGATGACATAGCTGGTATTCGCCACTTGTATCGTTTCATCTACGCTCAAGAAACAGAATGCCCGATGGGTTACAACTATGAACAGAATACTGGTGGCTGTATGCCCACCAACCCGCTAAAGTTTGCTATTATGCAGGGTGATTTGCGTAACGCCAAGATTCTTTTACAAGATGTCGATGACACCAAAGCACGCATTGACACCAAAGACAAGCAGGGCAGGTCATATCTCCATTATGCTGCGTTAAGAGCCGCTAGTCATGGCGGCGAAACCTATCAGTGGTTGATTAGCAAAGGAGCGTCGCTTGCCATTAAAGATAAAGATGGCAACACACCTAGAGACTTGCTATTGCCACAGATAACCGCCGCACTTAAAGCCAGACACCCACTTATCGCTGAAGAGCTGATCTCACTGGCTCTAAAACACTAAACCTGTATGACTTTGAAGCCAGATTAAGGGCTTGAGGGCGAGGGGAGTGTGCACGCTCCGTAGCCCGCTGGAAAAGCGGCTAAATTATAGGGGGCGGCGGTAAGATCGTCGCCGCTGGTCAAGGTGAATTCGCTATCTTTATGCAGTTTATACTGCGCCCTTATACAGCAGTTTTCATCTGTGTCATCAGTGGCTTTATTACCGCCATTGCCGTCATCGCATTTGCTGTTCCCCGCCTCCAAATGCGGGTCAGCGCTAGGCGACTTGGTTAGCAGCCCAAATAGCAGATTCTTGTAACTCTCAACTCTTAACTTGGAGCCAGTAAACATGTCCCGCATGCCTTGCGTGTCATTGAGGCTAGAGAAATCAAGTTTCTCGACCCCAACGATGTCGAAATCTGGCGTTGGCTTGTTGGTGTCTGTGCCTGTGTTTTTGAACATCGCCCGCATATTTTCGACATTGCTGGTATCCCAAGCGCTGACATCGACTGTTTCAAGCATGGTTAAGCCCTCAAACAACTGTTGGAAACTAGTCATCCCATCGTCAATTTTGCCACCGACTTCTTTGAGATCCGCACAACCATTGAACATATGTTTGTAGGTTGTGGATATAGTGGAGTCTCCTCCTCCTCCCCAACATAGTGGACTCATAACTACTTTAAGGAGAACTGGGTTACCTGCGCTATTGCTATTGCTTTGCATGCCCTCGCCAGCATTTGCTCCATTACACAGATAAAGCTTGCTCGCCTTACCTTTGATAATTACCGTAACTTCATTGTAACCATCCCCGCCGAAACCACCATCAAGGGTATTACCATCAGCATTGGTGCTGTCAGCAGTAGCATCAAGTGCGCTCAAATCAAACTCCAGCACCGCATCCACGTCGTCATCGCCAACAATCTTTTCGGTCTTGAGCTTGTTGTCATTATCAGCTTGCGGTGCGCCATTAGCATCGTAGTGCTCACCGTTATACCATGTGGCAGTGAAGTGGTAGTCCTCGTCCTCAAACAAGGAAAGGTCTATCCTGCCTGTTGTAGCCGTAGCAGGAAACCCCCAAATCATGCGAAAATCTCCCGCTTCGGGACAAGTCAAGCCATCGTCATCAATGTCAATGCCATTAGTTTTGCCAGTAGCTGTGCTCTTGGTTGGAGTTTTTGCTTTCTTTTTGTTGTCATCTTCCTCGTCGTCAGAGCAACTACTCCACAGCAGCATCGCTACTAAAGCTACGACAAATAGCGGAACATTGAGTAGTGTGAAGCGCAAAGCTTTCCTCACAGTCAGTCGGCAAACCATCGCCACTCGTATCGGTAACTTTGTGCTATTGTTTAGAATTTTTGTCTAAAAAATCTAGCTCCTCAAACTCTATCTCAATTCCAAGCTTGTCCGAAAGCATGTCAAGTCGCTCACGAAACACACTTGCTAGATAGGTAAGTGCTGCCACCGTCAGTATCGTCGCAAACGTTGATACCAGAATATACTCCAGCGTCGCCCCACCGAATTTACGATTCTTGAACATCATGATAACCCCCATAAGATATTGAAGGTTATACTTTAACGCGGCAATTGTGCGCCAATGAGTTTTGTAGCTCATCTTGTATGCGGAGGGCTTTCCCCCCTCCACGAAACGTGCCAAAAGGCACGTTTCGCCC
>JAPPIL010000103.1 GCA_028877195.1 Pseudomonadota bacterium | reverse complement strand
AGGGAACGTCTCTCCGCATACAAACAAAAATAGGCATTACTTATGCAACAAAGCCGGGAGGAGCACTAGGAAGGGAAAGCTCTTGTCATCGACATCAATCGTAATGTGTAGTAGTCTTTCCATTTGATGGTCTCCTGTAAGAGTCAACGTTAGTTGAACAAGAGAGAGTTGCCTTCTCTCATAAACATTAAAGAACAGTAAACAAAATGGATACTGTAAGAACCAAAATAATTATCGCCATCACTGGTGCAGTGTTGCTGTTATTTGTTTGCGGGCATTTGCTTGGCAACTTGCTTATTTACTTTGGTGCGGAGGCGTTGAATACATATGCCAAAGGGCTACATGCGATGCCTTTTGTGTTGTTTCCTGTGCGGGTGGTGTTAGGTATATGTCTAGTTGTGCATCTATATTTGACTTGGCGTTTGTATCGGCGCAACCGCAAGGCACGTGGTTCTGCTTATCACTATAATCAATATCGGGAAGCGAGTATCAGTTCTCGGCATATGATCTTCACGGGGGTAGTGCTATTATTTTTTATCGCTTATCATTTAGCACATCTGACCTTGAAAGTTACCGATGCACGCTTTGCGCAATTTGAATCTTACGATGTCTATAGCATGCTGGTGTTGAGTTTCAGTGATGTGGGAGTGGCTGGCTTCTATATGTTAGCGATGGTCTTTCTTGGTCTACATCTACAACATGGCATCAGCAGTTTGTTCCAAACATTAGGGATAAGCAACAAACCTAACCTGCGCAAAATACTAATCGGTGGCAGTGTCTTGGCGTGGTTGATCGCACTTGGCAATCTTTCCATTCCTCTGGCTATATTTGTGGGGATAATAGGATAAGCATGAAGCTTGATTCTAACATACCAGCAGGAAATCTGGAGACTCTTTGGCAAAATTACAAATCGGCGTTGCCACTGGTATCGCCTGCGAACAAGCGCAAGTTCAAGATAATTGTGGTTGGCAGTGGTTTGGCTGGGAGTTCCGCAGCGGCGACGTTAGCAGAATTAGGTTATGCTGTTGACTGTATGTGTTTTCAGGATAGTCCGAGACGAGCGCATAGCATTGCGGCACAGGGTGGCATCAACGCGGCGAAAAATTATCAAGGTGATGGCGATAGTGTCTATCGCTTGTTTTATGACACGATCAAGGGTGGAGATTTTCGGGCACGAGAGGCGAATGTCTATCGTCTTGCCGAAATAAGTGGTGCAATTATTGATCAATGTGTCGCACAGGGAGTGCCTTTTGCGAGGGACTATGGCGGTTTGTTAGCGAACCGCTCGTTTGGTGGTGCACAGGTCTCTAGAACTTTTTATGCTCGTGGTCAGACAGGGCAACAGCTGTTATTGGGGGCGTATGGTGCGTTGTCGCGTCAAATTGCGCAAGGGAAGGTAAAGTTTTACGCTCGCCATGAGATGCTCGACTTGGTGGTGGTGGATGGGCATGTTCGTGGCGTGGTGGCTCGTGATTTGGTAACGGGTGAATTAAAGTCTTTGCTTGGCGATACGGTTGTATTGGCAACAGGTGGCTATGCGAATGTGTTTTTCTTATCCACTAATGCGAAAGGTTGTAATGTCAGTGCAACTTATCGTGCTTACTTGCGCGGTGCGGGCTTTGCTAACCCTTGCTTCACCCAAATTCATCCGACCTGTATCCCCGTAAGCGGTGATTACCAGTCTAAATTGACCCTGATGTCGGAGTCATTACGCAACGATGGTCGGGTATGGGTTTCAAAACAGCAGGGCGATACTCGTGCACCGCAGGCAATTCCAGCAGCGGAGCGAGACTACTATTTGGAACGGCGTTATCCGAGTTTTGGCAACTTGGCACCGCGGGACATCGCTTCACGCGCTGCTAAACAGGTGTGCGATGATGGTTTCGGGGTCGGCAAATCAGGAATGGGTGTATACCTTGACTTTAGTGATGCGATTGCTCGGCTCGGTGAAGATGTCGTGCGACAACGCTATGGCAATTTATTTCACATGTATCAAGAGATAACTGCTGAAAACCCGTATCAAACCCCGATGCGTATTTTCCCTGCCGCACACTACACGATGGGTGGGTTGTGGGTGGACTATAACCTGATGAGTAATTTGCAGGGCTTACATGTCATCGGTGAGGCGAATTTTTCCGATCATGGTGCAAACAGGTTAGGGGCAAGTGCGTTGATGCAGGGGTTAGCGGATGGTTATTATGTGTTGCCCTACACGATTGGGAATTATCTCTCGCAAGCACCGAAGATGGACAAGGCAAAAGCAGCAGCACAAGCGGCGGCGGTGCTTGATGATTGTAAAAGCAACGTTGCTAAACTATTAGCAATTGGTGGAAGTAAGAGTGTTGATTATTTCCATCGTCGTCTTGGTAAAATAATGTGGGAGCATTGCGGCATGGCGCGCAGCAAAGCCTCATTAGAGACGGCGTTGCGGGAAATACCTGTTTTAGCGACAGAGTTCTGGCAGGATTTGCGTGTTATCGGTAAGAATAAAGGCTTCAACCAAGAACTTGAAAAGGCGGGACGGGTCGCTGATTTTTTAGCTTTTGCGCAGCTGATGTGTCGTGATGCCTTACAGCGCGAGGAGTCTTGTGGTGGACATTTTAGGGAGGAATATCAAACGGAAGACGGTGAAGCGGCGCGAGACGATACCAATTTTGCGCATGTCAGTGTTTGGAAGCATGGTGAACAACCACAGCTACATCGGGAGGAGTTAGAATTCAAAAGGGTGGCGTTGAGTCGAAGGAGCTACAAGTAGTTTTGTATGTATGCGGAGGAACGTTAGTCGCTCTACGAGCGACAGACTCTGCTCTCATTCGGAAAGACCAAGTTCACTTGGTCTTTGCCTCATTTCACTTGAGTTCCCTCTCTCCGCACCTCCATCCCTTTTGTTCGCAAACATATGCTGGTTTGAGTCAGAACAA
>JAPPIL010000184.1 GCA_028877195.1 Pseudomonadota bacterium | reverse complement strand
CCAAAAGTCAGTTTATTTTATCCTAATATGGTGGGCGCCTTTGGGGTAGTGTTAGCTGGCTGTCTTATGTGTGCCATTTGGCACTCATCTGACAGCGATAACCTCCCAAACCCTCCTCCTAAGCCTCTTGCTAAACACATGCTCGTGGTGTTGCTAATAACTAAACCTCCAGTAAGCACATGACTATTGTTGACAAATATGACTACACATGACCTTCAGCAAACATGTTTTTCAACACATAGTCATCACGAAAACGATACAAGAACCAAACGTCCTCCAGCTTTGAGTAAGGCAACCACTCAAGATAGTGATGCTCACGATACCTTGCCCGCAAGAGAGAACGGGTATCAGCTAACATACGTTGCACATTGATTCTGATGCATGCACGTAAACGCGGCGACATACTTCGCATTATAGCATCGTCTAACGCGCCATGAATGATTTGAATGATATCCATCAGTGTAAGTGAGTTCTCCCGCGCATCCAGAAACCCCCGCATCAATGCACATTTGTTGCGTGCTGAACGCAAGTAAAGTGCCTTGCCATCGCAATAAAAATAACCATCATGAAGCTGTAGAGACGGAATCTGTATCGTTGCACTTGATTTGAAGCTATCAACGCCAAGCTCAAAGCCTACCACCCGCTGTAAATTTACACTCATTATCTAGCCCATAGATTATTAGCTACACCCTCACGGTAGCTAAACAATGCGCAACTTCAGATGTGATTGCCTAGTAAGGACAGGTTCTTGTTGGTATAACTATCTGTAAATAAAGAGATATTATCCTACCAAAGGCATGCTTGCTGGTAAGCAAAATATTCTGATTCTCGTATGCCTATAGAGTGAGTGATAACTATTACCATGACGAGGCATGTCTTTAACTTTTTTGATAAAAGTTACTTTTATCTAAACAAAACAAACAACTATGACGACAGGATAGCGACACGCTACTTCAAACATTTGTGAGCGCAATAATGCGATATCCCCTGACCCTCGCCAGTATAGTTTTACTGAGCAACCTCAATATCAGATGCGCCTCTGATAGCCACGATAAGGTGTTGGATAGTATTCACCGTTACAACGCCGAGATACAGCTGGGCATCGATCAGCAACTGATCAAGCTCAACGAAGCTTCTACTGTGAACTCTGACATAAACTTGGCTGATGGCACGCAGACATCTGAGGTCGAGATAAAAGGCGGAGTCATAACGTATGGTGCAAACGGCGAGCTAACTGTTAGCAATAGTTCCGACGCTGCGACACAGAAACATATTATCGACCAAACAGGCAAGAGTGCGAAGCCTTTGTCGATGACTGAAGCAATCATCGACATCAATGTCATTTTGCCACCCCTTAATACACGCGTGGATAACGCGATCCGTGATAATATCGCAACAAGCTTGCACGGGGTGTTGACTGGTAGTGGTGCGTTAGCAGGATCGGATTGGCTGGTCTACGTGCGAAGAGCGGCAAAGGACGGCCAAATATACCGAACTAGAGCCAAGGTATCAGACCCGCTTGGGAGTTTGAAAACAAATATGAGGGCGGCAGGGGCTGAATCCGAGCATAGCGAAGGATACTGGAATCCCTTGCCACTAACCGCGATGAGTTCTATTAGAAACGATCCCAATCTTGATGCACGCGTATTTTTGATCGTTGCCGATCGCGATCTGTTTTGCAGAAGCTCTAGTGGTTATGGCAACGGTTGTGTCATTATTCCATTACAGTGGGGCGCAATGCGCGCTGATGCTAAAAAAGCCATGAGCATTTATGGGTTGTTGCGTCCAGATTATGGGCTTTGTAGCGATGTCGGCTGTAAACCGACGGCAGGCAAGTGTGGCTATAGTGGTAGCGAGAAGCGCATCGCAGGCAATAGCATAGGTTGCTACTACGACAAGACAGAACAGTTCACCATCAAGCAGGTTAATGGTAGCCTCCCCTTTTGTGGTGCAAGAGGTGTGCTGGTCAACCCCTGCTATAAGAAGAGCGATTCTTACAAAAAGTATCTGGGTGGCTGGCTTTCAGCGTGCGGAGCATACGACAACAGTTGTTACGCAAGTCAAACTATCGGTGGGGCAAATGTTTACACTCCAGCCGCAAGTAAACTTCACTTCTTCAATATGGCGACCACCTACGACAATCAAGCCTACCTTATCAACAGGATGGCTGACGACATCAAAGCACAGCTCGCTAAAATAACTACTGGTGCTAAGCCATTTATCGCCGATATAGATTTGCCCTACTCGCAAAGTAAGGTCGCAAGCGTAAGTTTGAGTTACACCACAAAAGATGGCAGCACTACGAACCTACAGAGCAGTGCCTTTACGGTCAGCTATCCCAACGATCTGCTAAAGATTACCCTCAACAATCCAGAGCAAGATTTCCCCGAAGGTTCATGGATGACGGCTATCGTTACGTTTTCAGAGTCTGTAGCTGCGTTTCCATTGTCTCACGATGAAACCCAACATTTGGTCGTGGAACATACGGAAGTGCTGGTAGATGGCAAAGAGAGTAACTTCACCGCTTCTAGCACAGGCAAAGAGACGACGATTACCTTAAAAGCAACGCCTAAATTGGGAGCAAAGGTGGTGATAAAAGCTGCTTTTATACAAACGACGAGCGAAGTTGCGATAATTGCTGACAGTGCGCTGACTTGCTACAACAAGACGAAACAAGAACAAGCTGTAGACTGTGAGAGCCAAGGCAGCGAAACAGTATCCTTCACTAATCCTTCGCAGATAAGCGCTAGTGATAAAATCGAGATAACGCAAAAGAAGGCTGGCATTACATCTATCGCTTTGCAGAGCGGTGCGATACTTGCGACACTTAAATTAGCAAAAGAAGATAGCAACGAGTCCTGCGCTGCTGCTGCTGATCAACTTGTCATCATCGGTTTAGATGTAAATATTGAACAATCATCTGCTGACGACAAGTGTCCCATGCTTAAGGGCAAGCCGAAGGTTGCTGTTACATACGACGTAACTAACGGCAAAGATAAGTATGACTTACATGTTCCTGCTGAATTGCTACAGTTAGGTGAGTGGAGTGTCAGTCTAAAGATTGCGGGCAAGGAAGCGCAGGCTGGCGTGGACTATGTAATCGACAAGCAAGATAGAACCATAACCTTCTTGAAACTCGATACGCTTGCTCCGAACACAGATGCAATCCTTACGTTCAATTAGTGTTTTGACTGCGTTGACGTAATCTTTTGATCAGCGTGAAGAGCAGTGCGATGGCTACGAGAGCGATAGCGGTGCTTGTCAGTGCGGGTAATACTTGCTTGTGTTTAGCGAGCAAGACGATGAATATGAGTAACGCCGTGCCAACTTCGTTGAACATTCGTAACCTGCTACTCGTGCCACGAAAGATGTTTTTAGCCTGTTGTTTGATCAACCACTGATTGGTGAAGTGATAGATGAGCAGTGCGATAAGTGCGATTATTTTGAGCATGAACCAAGGTTGATGGAAGGTGGCTGTCTTATGCATGAGAGCAAGTCCAAGCCCGACGGTAGCGAGCATTGCGGGTGTAGTGATGCCAAACCATAAACGTTTTTTCATCAAGGCATATTGTTGCTGTAAAATACGGCGCTGTTCTTCTGGCAGTGCTTGTGCTTCAAGCGCATAAATCAGCAAGCGTCCGCTGTAGAGCAAACCAGCAAACCAGCAGACAAAAGCAATGATATGGAAAGCAAGTAGATTAGACATGGCCATTGTCCTTTTTATTTTTGTTTGCGGAGAGACTTTCCCTTTCTCATATAAAAATTTAATTTGACTCCAACCGCACGGGGACTCTATACAGGTCTGTTGTCAACAAGACAACGATATTTCCCAAATAACGACAGACAGCATGCCTACCACCCCAGCAACATCGCAAGAGATAACACAACTGATTGCTGCCGCTCTTCAACGCCTGCCTATTTATCACGAGGGCATGTTGAAGAGTGTTGCGACCGCTGCTGATATTGCGACAGTGCAAATAATGAGTCCTGCTCTTAACCTTGATCAGCAACTACAGATACGTGCTGTGATACGGCAGGCATTACCGAAGTCAATGCAACTCAACTTAACTTTTCCACAGCATGACCATACTATCCCAATGCCACAGAGTAGTGCGACCGTCGGTGATTCTAATATCACCCGCAACCCTCGTGCGATAGCGATGATCGCAAACATCATTGCCATCGCTTCAGGCAAGGGCGGCGTTGGTAAATCAACTGTCTGCGCCAACCTTGCTTATGCCTTAGCACAGCAGGGTGTGGCGACTGGCGTGCTTGATGCCGACATTTACGGCCCCTCGATACCTGCATTGTTTGGTGATAGTCAGGCGTTGAACGTCAACACTCAAGGCAAACTTGAACCTCGCCAAGTGCACGGCATTCAATATGTTTCTTTTGGCAACTTGGCAACAGCAGACAGTCCTGCTATTTGGCGCGGCCCGATGATTAGCAAAGCCTTCCGTCAACTTTGCTATCAGGTGTCTTGGTCGTATCGCGACTGTTTGTTGATCGATTTGCCACCAGGCACAGGCGACATTCAGTTGACGATGCTTGAGACTTTGCCATTGCAAGGAGCGATAATCGTTGCCACGGCTGGGCAATTAGCCTTGCTTGATGTGCGTAAGGCGGTTGCAATGTTTCGCAAACTTGATGTGCCAATTATCGGCATCGTTGCAAACATGACCAACTATCATTGCCCGCACTGTGAGCGTGATAGCCGCATGTTTTCCGATGATGACTTGCAGCACTATGCTGAAATGCATGCAATACCCATACTTGCTAGCTTACCGTTTCTCTCTGTGTTGCAGACTGCTAATATGTTTAGTCAACGAACAGAGCTAGTGGAGCTTGCTACCCTTGTCCGTAACTCTTTATGAACATCAGCATCACGGCGTTGAATTTCTTTTGAACCACAAGCAGGCGGTGCTCGGTGATGAAATGGGGCTTGGCAAAACCCTGCAAACGATCGTTGCTTGTGAAGAGTTGATCAAACGTGATGAAGCCGACGAAGTTATCGTTGTCTGTCCTCTTGCTCTAAAGCTAAATTGGCACAACGAAATTTTAAAATTCACTAACACCCCAGCTGCAGACATCATCATCGTTGAAGGTAGTCCGAAGACACGTGAAAAGCTGCTACAGCTACCGCGGCGGTGGCTACTGATCAACTACGAAATGCTGCGTATTGAAGGTGAGAAACTTCTCGCTTCCCAGCGTGAACGAAGGTTCATCATGGTTTGCGATGAATCACACCGCATTAAGAACCGCAAAGCCAAGCAAGCCAAAGCTTGTGTGAAGTTAGGTGAACTAGCAACGCGGCGCTACTTGCTATCAGGCACATTCATCGCTAACAAGCCTGAAGATATTTGGCATCAGATGCATTTTTTGGATGAAGATTTAGCTGGCAGTTATCCTGGTTTTTTGCGGCTCTACTGTATTACCAAGGTCATGGTATTCGGGCGCAACCGTGTTGAACAAATCGTTGGCTACAAAAACTTGCATTGGCTTAAAGAAGAAGTTGGCAAGGTCATGTTGCGCCGCACCAAAGACCAGTGCTTGGATTTGCCTAATAAAGTCGTGCAAAAAATCCCCGTGCAGATGACCAGCAAACAGACAAAACTTTACCGCCAAATTGCTAACGCACTGGTGCGCAGCTGGTCGCCAAGTAATAGACTACAACGCATGACCTACGCATTAGAAGCGGCATCAAACCCTGCACTTATCCAACCTGAAGTCAAGATAGCCGCCCTGCAAGCACAGAAGAAACGACTTAATGACCAGCAACGTGCGCAACTTGAGTTTTGGCAAGACCTCCCGACCCTTGCCGCTGAAGATGGCGGCAAACTTCACGTCCTTGATGACTTGCTAACCCTCTACTGTCAAGAGGAAAGGCGCAAGGTTATCCTTTGGACATTCTATGTCGGCAACATCAAGCTCTTCAGCGAGCGCTACCGCCGCTACAATCCTGCCCTGTTCTACGGTCAAAGCAGCGACAAACAACGCCAGCAGTCGCTCCAACGTTTGAGTGATGACCCAGACTGTTTGCTGTTCATCGCTAACCCGCAAGCTGCAGGTGTAGGGTTGAATCTTACGCAAGCATCGCTTTGTATTTTCTTTGATCGTAATTTTTCTAGCGTTGATTATCAGCAAGCGGTCGATCGTATTCACCGCATCGGTCAAACCCAAGCATGCCACATCCTGCTACTACAAGCACAAAAGTCAATCGACTGCTATGTCGATGCTGTCCACGAAAATAAAATCAAGATTAACGATTACTTACAATCAGATGCAGTAGCGAAGATCCTCGCAGGCGACATTGAGTCGCTGTAGTTTTTGCTTTCAGTAAATTTATCCCCCATAGGGTACGAATTTTCAGTAAATTTGCACCCTTCAGGGTATGAATTTTCAGCAAGGCAGGCTAACATATTAACATGCTTGTTTCTCGTGATATTAATCTCTTGCACCTGCTTGCGAGCAAATCACACTTCCTTTTCGGCGCTCGGTTGACAGGCAAATCAACCCTTGTTGATCAGCAACTAGCAGGCACAGCAAAGATTATCGACCTGCTCAATCCAGAGATATTTTTGCGAGCTTCAACCGCACCGACTTGGTTTGAGCGGGTCATCAGGCATAGTGGCAAACAAATCGTAGTGGTTGATGAGATTCAACGCTTGCCAGAGTTGCTCAACAGCGTGCAGAGGCTGATCACTAGTCATGGCATCCGCTTTCTATTGACAGGGAGTAGCGTGCGTAAACTCCGACGCGGTGGCGCTAATTTTCTGGGTGGCCGAGCACGCACAGCGCATTTATTCCCCTTAACCAGCAGCGAGATACCAAAATTCAACCTCACGCGTTATTTGCACTTCGGTGGTTTGCCGTCGGTATACTTAAGCCAGAATCCATCAGGCGAGCTTGCAGACTATGTGTTTAGCTATATGCGAGATGAGGTGCAGGCCGAGGGTTTAGTAAGGAACTTGCCGCCTTTCACACGCTTTTTACAAACAATGGCCTTAGCCAATGGCGAGTTGTTAAACTTCACCAACATGGCTAACGACTGTCATGTAGCAGTCAAGAGTGTCCGAAGCTATGTGCAAATTCTAGAGGACACCATGTTCGGTGCATTGTTGCTACCATGGCGAGCCTCACAACGCCGCAAAGCGATTGCCACAGCCAAGTTTTACTTTTTTGACACGGGGGTGGCTCGTGTTTTATCGGGAATTAAAAAAATTGAGCGGCACTCAAATCTCTATGGTAAAAGTTTTGAACATTTCATCTGGATGGAGTTGCGTGCCTATCTCTCCTATCGATCTAAACAACTTACGGAATTGACTTTTTGGCGTTCACGGCAAGGGCATGAAGTCGATTTTCTGGTAGGAGAGGAGCTTGCCATTGAGGTCAAAGCCTCATCATCCGTTTCGCCACGCGACCTCAAGGGATTGCGTATGCTCGCTGATGAGGGCATCTTCAAGAAATTCTATTTAGTTAGTCAAGACCGTAACGCCCAAAAGCATGGTATCTTTACACTCGTGCATTGGCAAAGTTTCCTCACCGAACTCTGGAGCGACAAACTGCTCTCATAAGCTAGACAAGTGTCAATAATCTAGTCTATATGTTGTTGACTTTTGATTGAGAGGTGTTGATATGCGCTTTTTGTTGGGTTTGCTGGTGGTCTGGTCAGTTGTAGGGGTGGGTGTTCAGCCTGAGATGTTTGCTAACGTCCTGCGTCCTCCTAGTCTGGTGCGAGCGCAAGGCTTGTCGTTGCAGACTTTCAAACATGTCGCCGAGCTACAGCGCGAGGTGGATATGTTGGTGGCACGTGGCTACATGCTCTTCACAGGTGAGTTTCATACTGAAGCCAGCGACCGTGTAACGGGTAATGAGTTTTTGCTCATCAGAGATTTGCGCAGCCCTATCTATCGCTATAGTGAGGAAAAACTAGCGATTGATGGTGGTGCATCTTCATTCACTGCTAAAGGTATCGCTGCGGGTGGTCAAGCTCCGCTCGGAGGAGATGGCAAGGATGTAAATGTGCAGAATTTTATCTACATTCCACGCAATAGCACTGATACAGAACTTTCACAACGAGGATGGTATCACTACCGTCTAGAAACCGCAGACGGCTTCTACCCCGAAACCCCAGCCGATGTCGAAACGATCAAATTGATTACTCCTATGCGCACGGTGGAGCTGCGTCCTGTCGCTGCCTACCGCATCTATCGTGGTCAAAAAGCGTTGCAAGATGTCGTGCCTGGTTTATTCGGGCACATCATTGAGACCGTAGCTATCAACGGTAATAACCCCTACGTCATTTATCGCCACACACAGGTTGTTCGACGGAGCGGTGAAAAGAGCGACCGCCTGTCCATCGGTGTTTACCCTCGCATTGCCTTGCAACCACATCTTATTGCAGAAAAATCGGTAATCATTGAGGGTGCTGATGCAGTTGGAAGTAAGTTGTATGAGTTTATCCCTAATGATGACGAGGAAAAAGCTACCCTTAATTATGGTCTTGTAGATAAGGACAGCACCCAAATCACGCTACAACTTATCCAGCAGTCGGATATTTGGAATGAATATCAAGGCAATGCTGGCACAACGGGTGAAGGCATTGAAGCTTTACTCAAACGCAATTACTTCAACGGCGAAAGCAGTGATTGAACGCAAGCGGCATAAGAAAGACATGCATTGGGACAAACAAGAGTCGTAGTTAATTAAATTTTTGTTGCGACAAGCTCGAACTGCGCAGATACCGCATGCGGATAAACAGTAGCACCCAAGCTAGTAGCATTAGCAAAAATAAAATCTTCGGCAACAGGTCGCTGTGAAAGGTGAAGCGCACATCGTGGCGGCCTGCTGGTAGGTTGATCGCCATGTAGTTAGGCGCAATCATCTGTATCGCAACCTCTTCGCCGTTTGCATGTGCCCGCCAATTCGGATGGAAAGACGCTTTGAGCACGACATAAGTATGTTCATCGACATCGGTAATCGTTATCTTGGCACGATACCCATACCTTTGCTTAAGTTCTTGCACCTTCGTTGCAGGCAAGTTTGGCGACGCTGATGATGGTGTTGACCGCCAAGTGCTTGCCGTCGCATGCTTAAACTCTTGCTCGGTAATTTCAAGCCGCGTATCGTCTATCTTGCTTTGAAAAAATTTTAACTGCCCCGAATTTGTAGCAACCAACGGCAAACTGTCGGGCGGTGCATCGGTAATCAGCGGTAAGAGCTTGTAGCGGTAAAGCAAATGTGTGTGTTTTCGTATAAAGTTTATCGCTAACTCACTTCTAAACGAATCAATGCTAAAATTACTGCGCACGATGTCAAAGTTGCCATACTCCTTGTCCGCACGATACAGACGATGCCGACCATCTTGATGCAACAAAGAAAAGTTAGGTCGTAACTTTGCTATAACAGGTCGGGTAGCGACAAGATAACGAATGTTGTAAAGTTCAAAGTTAGCGGGATGAAAATGAAAAGGCTCAAGATAATAAAATGACAAGCTATCTCGCACCCCACGTGCATAGGTCGTCGTCTGCGGCATTTGGGATAAAGTCGTCATGTAGTTGCGATACAGATGACTGCCAGTGTTGTAGTTGCCGTGCACGAACAGCCTGCCTGCACTGTTCTCCTGCTTGATAACGTCTGCCATTGCATAGAAACCATCGTCAAGCACCGCATTTTTGAAACTTACACTTGCGACACTACCTGCTTTACAGACTGCTGCAAACAAGACAATTACAGCCAAGTCCCGCGCCACCTGACAGTAAGGCACGTTCAGCACCGCACTCATAATTCGAGCCAGCTTAAAGACAAGATAACTCGCCGCCCAAACGATCAACAGTGCGCCACTAAAATGCATAAGCGATAAGTAGCGGCGTGCGGGAATTTCCTTCATAATCGGCAACAAACCACTGACATAGCTGTCGCCTGGCACATAAAAATAACACAGCAATGCAAAGCCCAGGATTAGCAATGCCCAACAACGCAAGCGATTGAAGGCAAACAACAAGCTTGCCAGTATCCCAACGACCAACAGTATCGTCTGGTAAGGCAAAACACGGTCAAAGAAACTAAAAAACTTGCCGCTAACAAAATTTTTCAATAACAGAGCTAAACTGCGCTCACCGTAAATCGGATGTTCAGTGAACGAAATTTGGAGCAAATAATCGCTATACATCAGGTATGAGTAAATCCAGTATGAAAACAAAACCAGCACTACCGCTTGACTGATCAAAAAGACCTTCCATCTGCGGATATTGAACAAAAACCAAACGAAGGCACACAAGCCTGTAAAGATTCCCAAGAGACAATGTAAGGAGCAAAGCAACGAGTGCCACAAAATCGTTTGATAGATGCGATCTTCCTGTAGTTCCAACAAACGATAGTAGTTTGCAACCGCAATCGGCATCACCAACATGCCCCACAATTGCGTGAACAAACCCCACGCCGCAATACTATGAATGCTAAAGCCAAACCCTGTATGGTCGGCAAGCAGCAAGGGCGCAAAAGAGAACAGTAGTGCCGTGAAGCGCGGCAATCGCAGCAATCGCCCCGTATAATACCAACTCAATGGTAGCAACGCCGATAGTATTGCTACCGTGCCATTGTAGATAATCGTTGGGTCAACCCACCCCTTTAGCGGTGCAGCAATCAAACCCATAATCAAGTAGGGCAGGGCGTTGTAGCCAATAAAAAAAGGATAACCTAAAGAAAAATCATACGACCAAAAATCAAAATCACCCGACCGCAACAGTTCGGCGATAGTCAAAATTTCAGCAAGATGCGATGAATTGTCCGCACCCATTGTCGCACCTGCAAAGACATAGCGAATAAACAACATCGCTAACAATAGGATAGATGTTGCCGCTAGGGTCAGCTGCGCGGTGCGCGGCGATACATCAACCAGCGGTTGCGTTTCATCCCGAACAGCTACCTTGATTAGCGAAAAAATTGTGGAAAAATTTATGGGAAAGCGCATGCAGCCCAAAATAAAAAAGAAGGGACTTCCTTCTTTTTTATTTTGTTTTGCGATTGGTTGCAAGCCTGATTGAAGCTAACCTCAAAGCAAGCCTTGATTGCAGCAACTACTGAACGACTGTTGCTACAGCTTCTTTCGTTGTTTCTTCATCTTCATTTTCATCTTCATTACCGCAACCAATTACCAATGCCGAGCATGCCAATGCGACCAGTGCACACCGTATAAAGAACTTCATACCCACTCCTCTAAATAAAAACCCTGAAATAAACCTATACCGACAATTGATACCAGATTTGTAATGCAGATGCAAAGATTATGAGGGGGCAACACCAGCAACACCATCCTCCGCATACAAACAAATAAACGTAGTAGCGTTCCAAAATAAATAGTATATCTCCCGCCTGCTAACGGTGGCAGAGCAGGGAGGGTGTGCATGCAGACCTATAACTATGGTGCGATTGGCAACGGTGCGTTCATCGGTTTGATTGATACCGATGCCGATGTTAAGTGGCTCTGTTGGCCGCGGTTTGATAGCTCGTATGTTTTCGGTAGCCTCATTGATGAAGAGGCAGGCGGGCATTTTAGCATTCAGCCTGTGGGCGAGTTCAACTCATATCAATACTATAGCAAGAACACCAACATCCTTATTACCGAGTTTCGTAGTGGTGCGGGTGGTTTTAGAGTAATTGATTTTGCGCCACGCTTCAGGCGTTATGACCGTTTCTATAAACCATTGATGTTGGTGCGCAAGCTGGAACTCGTGTCGGGTGCGCCATTAGTGCGGGTAGTGTGTAACCCAAAAGGGGACTATGGCAAAGTATCGCCAGCACCGCAAATCGCCAGCAATCACATTGAATATCTCGGTTTAGAAAACTCTTTGCGCCTCACAACTGACCTATCGCTGAACTATGTCGCAAATAGTGCTCCTTTCGTGTTGAATCAAAACCGCTACATCGTCATGACTTGGGGGTTGCCACTAGAAGCGCCATTATATGAAACTTGTGAAGCATTCCTCCACAACACCAAAAAATACTGGCGAGATTGGGTGCTCAAGTCATCGGTCGGATACTTTCATCAAGAGCAGGTGATTCGCTCGGCTTTAGCGTTGAAACTCCACCAATACGATGACACAGGCGCAATCATCGCTTCCTGCACGACCAGCTTGCCAGAGAAACTCGGAAGCACGAGGAATTGGGACTATCGTTATTGCTGGATACGGGACGCTTACTATACTTTGTCAGCCCTGAACCATACCAGTCATTTTCGTGAGCTGGAGATGTATGCTCAATACCTTCAGAATATCGCTATCCACAACCCTGACCGCTATCAACCTGTGTATACGATAACAGGTGAAGCAGACATGAATGAGATAGAATTGGAATTAGATGGGTATAAGCATAGCAAACCTGTGCGGGTTGGCAATCAGGCTCACACCCATATTCAAAACGATGTTTATGGACAGATACTGCTATCTCTAATGCCACTGTATACAGATGCACGGTTCATCGATGTGAAAGTTGATGAAGCACGGTTCATGGTTAGGCAACTGTTGGCAAAGATTGAGCAAACGATGGATGAACCAGACGCAGGTATTTGGGAGTTTCGCAATAGCCAACAAAAGCATTGCTACACTTTTTTATTTCATTGGGCAGGCAGTGTTGCGGGGCAAAAGATTGCGGCGCGCATCGGTGATATGACTTTGTATAGCTACGCCCAAAACCTCACCCGTAAAGCTGAAGCACAGATAGAGCGATGCTATGACCATAAACGGCAGGTCTACACCCAAGCAGTGGGTTCACCACACCTTGATGCCAGCATCTTGGCATTAGTCAATCTCCATTATCTTGATTCTAAACCCGACCGTGCTCGCCAACATCTACAGGTGCTTGAGCAAGACCTTTCTTTTGGCAACTCCCTGTTCTACCGCTATCGGCATGAAGATGACTTCGGCAAGCCGCAGGTAGCTTTCTTACTCTGTGCCTTTTGGTATGTGGAAGCATTAGCAAGAACAGGGCAAGTGGACAAGGCGATCAAATACTTTGAGGAACTGCTCAAGTATCAAAACCATCTCGGACTAATGAGCGAAGGCTACGACACCCAAAACGAGTGCCAATCAGGAAACTTTCCGCAAACCTACAGTCATGTTGGCTTGATGAACGCGGCGTTCAGTATCAACAACCACCTCAATAATCCGCTGCTCTAGTTAGCGTGTGGGCATCCTGCCACCAAGCAGTCAGTGGTAGAGGCAGACGTTGAAGGATTCGTTCTCTAGCGTTTCCCGTAGCCATACGGAGGTGTTGAGGAGGCGACCATAGTCGCTATCACCAGCTAGTAAAGCGAATTCACGCACGGAAGTGTTGAGCAAAGCGTTATGCACGATGTCAAGGGTCATGAAGCGAGCATCTTCATTGCCAACCAAATTAGCATCAAAGCAGATGCCAACCTGCACTGGTTGCCACTGCTTCAAGACGTTTGCATAGTCAGTTACAGCTTCCATATTTGCAGGAGCAAGATAGAAGTAGCGCGGCATCGGTGCACGCGCATCGGCAAGCAAGACCGACTCTGATTCCAATAAGCCTGCGGTCGCAGCAACTGCAAACACCTCATCAGGATTGGCAAGCGCCAGCAGCTCGCTCGTTAAGGTGTCGCCAGCCCGAAAGCAACCCAACCAAAAATTACAGTTATACTCACTACCAGCACGCAAAAGACGAATGATTGCGGACTTTTCATTCATTGCTACAGACATCAGTCTCTCCTGTGTTGTCAGCGGTGCGTGTCTGCTGGGCGATGCTATGCAGAACACCATTGATAAAAGCTTTGGATTTTTGAGTGCCGTAGCGTTTTGCTAATTCAACCGCCTCATCGAGGACAACTTTGCGTGGCGTGTTATGATACAGCAACTCATAGACACTCATACGCAACAGTGAGCGGTCAATAGCAGTCATGCGGGAAATCTTCCAATTGTTAGTATAGCCCTCAATAATTTTATCAATCCTATACATGTTTTTCAAAGTCCCAAAGCAAAGGGCATGGCAATAGCTGGTGTTCAGGATATGACCGAAATGCAGCAAGAACTCCTGATAGTCTCGCAAGTCCTCGCCATTATGTGCCTCGCAGTGATAGATGTATTTCAACGCCGTCTCACGATCTCTATGTTCTGGGCGCATTGATTCTCCGCATCGTCTCTAACATTTGTAACGCTGCCATGGCAGCTTCCTCACCGCGGTTGCCTTTTGCACCGCTGCGTGCCAACGCCTGCTCAACACTCAAAGCCGTCAACACTTCAAAGATAACTGGGGTTTTGCGCTCGACGCTGATTTGCATCAAGGCATGTGCCACCGTATCGGCGACCAGTTCAAAGTGCCGCGTTTCCCCCTTGATCAATGCCCCCAAGCAGATAACACAGTCGTATTTTGCCTGTGCTAACGATGCCGCTACAACGACAGGGATTTCAAATGCACCTGGCACAAAAAGTTCAACGATTTGCTGGCGCGCAATCTGCCCCGAAGCAAGCAGTTTCGCAATACAAGCCCGCTGTAAATCCGTGGTAATCTGCTGGTTATAGCAACTCGCAACAAGCAATATCATCGTATCGTAGCATCTCCTCTAGTAGTGCTGGTAACTCTGACGAGGGGCGCTTCGCCCCCAACGATTTCGTAATCTGTGCTAATAGTGCGTAAATATACTCGTCTTTTATCGGTGCGGCTGGTGCAATTGTATAGGCGATGTGTAGAGCGGGTTTAACCGCAAGGGCAGCACTGACGGTAGTTAAATCCGCCTGTTCCGCCAGCGACGGCAGATTCTGTAAAGACAGCTTAACCTCTGCGTCATCGGCGAAGGGAAAGCCACTGGCATAGATTAGCATCGTAATTGCAGCCGTGCCAGCAATGCTATGACCATAAGAAAAACAACAGATGTCTGTTCCTAAATACTTGCTAAACTCCGAAGCAACGCGGGCAAACTCCCGTTTTTGCACCAGCGGCTCATGCAGGAGACGAGCCAACATTATGTCATCAACGCCTAACATCGGTAGCGCATGCTTGGTGGCAAACTCCCGCAGCTCACGGCGGCGTGCCATCGTGCCATCGGGGTTCATTATCTCGCAGATTACCGCCCCTGCTGGCAGCGCTGCTAAACGCAGCAGATCGCTAGCACCTTCCGTGTGTCCTGCCCTTGCCAATACCCCGCCTGCATCAGCGCATAAGGGAAATAGATGCCCAGGAGCAACGAAATCATTAGCACTTGCCTGCTCTGAACAAGCCAACGCAATCGTGCGGGCGCGGTCAGCCGCCGAGATACCAGTGCTTATTCCTTCCCGTGCGTCGATGCTAACTGTGAACGGAGTGCCGCGTGGGTTGCGAGCGATTGCTTCTGGATTGATCATCTGTAGACCCAAGCTTGCCACCTTATCGGGAGGTAAACTCAAGCAGATTAAACCGCAAGCCTCGCGAGCCATGAAAGTTATCTTGGCTGCGTCAACCATGCTACCAGCAAAGACTAGATCGCCCTCGTTCTCTCGCTCTTGGTCATCGTAGAGCACGACCATTTTCCCAGCCTGCAATTGTTTAGTAGCAGTGGCGAGGCGTTTGAATGTTGAGGATATATTCGGGGTCATGTTAGAGATCAGCTCCAAGCCTGTCGTTGTCATGCGCACGGTTTTGGTAAAGGTTATGCAAATACTTGGCATGCATGTCATACTCAACGTTTATGAGGCATTCAGGTTGCAGTGCCCGCAAATTAGTCTTCTGCAAAGTCGTCGGGATAAGGAAAAATTCCAGCGCTAATTCATCCGTCTGTGCGACACTATTAATCGTCAGACTCACTCCTTGTAAAGTGCAATAACCTTTTTCCCACACCAAATGCCGATATTGCCGTGGCAAACTGACTCGTAGCCGCATGCCCGCCTGTGCGTCGTCAGTGATAGCCGTTACTCTTGCTGTTGCGTCGATGTGCCCTGTAACAAAATGTCCATGCAAGCGATCTTGTAAAGACATCGGACGCTCAAGGTTCAATACTTGACCGCTTTGTAAATTAATAAAATGCGTGCGGGCAAGGGTTTCTGCACTGACTTGAAATAGTGCGACTCCATTGCCACAGCACTCGCTTACCGTCAGACAGCAGCCATCTACCGCCAAACTATCCCCATGCCGCAAGGGTATGTCCGTGCGTAAACATAACTCACCGTCGTGATAGGAGACGACAGGTGCGGTTGTTGCTACCAGTCCTGTGAACATAGCAAGTCTTTGGTTGCGGGCATGGCATCTACCTTTGCTTTGATAGCCATTATCTTGGCGACCGTTGCCTTAACCGCCTGTGTATCGGTGAATGGCGAAATGATAAAGGCTTTTAATGCCAACACAGGGTCATTATGATCGCTATGCATGCAGGCATCAACGCTTGACAAAACTGGGGCATTGCCAGTCATCGCTTCGGTATGAAGTTGGTCAAACAGTTGCCAGTTATAGTGATTGATGGTCAAAAGCCGCTCCGATTGCGTTAGTTCAGCAGCAAAATCAGGAGTCATACGATCAGGGTAGAGGCGAAATAAAGTTACCGACCCGACACAAGCGGGATTGATTATCGCTGCCTTGCCTGTTGCGAGAAGCTCTTGGCGAAAAGTTTGCGCCATCGCAACTAAATGCGCTAACAACACCCGAAAGCCATCTTTGCCAAATAGTTTGAGGTTTGCCAACGCTGCCAGCACCCCGTTGCCTGCCCTCGTTCCCTCCATGGTCAGCATGCCAGGCCGATAATCACCGAATTGGAACAAGTAAGGCGCTTGTTTTTGGGGGCGCACCAACGTTTGCAGGTCTTGCTTGCGTTTGAATAGCACCATGCTTGAAACGTAAGGAGTAAACCCAGTCTTATGAAAGTCAATGCCAAGACTGTCGGCATGCTGCAACTGGCATACGCGTGCACTAGCTTGTTGCAATTCCTGCAACATCGGTAATGATAGCGGATTATCCTTGAAGTCATAGTCATTGAACATCGCCCATGCCCAGCCAATTACCGCATCAGCATGGATATGAATCTTGTAGGGCAAATGAAACTCGGCACATACTTCGTCGCGCACAGCAGCAATCTGTGCCAAGTCATCAAGCCCAAAACTATCGGTAGTGCCAACCGTTGCGATGATACAAGCTACTCTCTTGCCAGCGCGCAAACAGGTGGTGAGTTGCTGGCGCAACTGCTCTTTGTTCATGCTGAAGTCATCGTCAGCAGGCACGATGGTAAGATTGTCGATGCCGATACCTAACCAGTTGCAGACGATGTAGCGACAATAGTGGCTACCTTCACCTGCGAGGACAGCGACTTGTCCCTGCACCCCTTTGGTTGTGGTGTTAGGTGCAGCCTTCTCAAGCCCTACTTTGACACCGTAGAATACCGTGCCCACACCGCCAAAGGTAAACAGCCCACCGCTATGCTGCGATTGATAACCGACCAAATCAGCGACCATCGCCGCTACTTCAACTTCCGCGAGAGCAAAACGCTGGCTGTATTCATCCCAGCAGAGGTTTGGGTCATACAAGCCCGTATACAACCCACCCAGTAGCGACGGGATAGTCGCAGGCGAAACGATATTCCTCTGGGTCAATGGGTGTGATGGAATGACTGAACCTTCGCAATAACCAGCCAACAGCGCAACGATTGCCTCCTTGCTGATACCTTTGGCGGTGATACGGGCATGGCAGGCGGCATCGTAGTCGATCGGCTCGTAAGTGCCGACAATTGGGGAGTTGTTTTTTTGCTTTTGGGCTGCAGCCAGTGCCTGTTCAAAATAAGGAACAAGCCGTTTATCCGCACGGCTTGGGTCGGGAAAACTTTCGCGCAACCGCGCCAGTTTGTCTTGATATTGGTTTCGCATTGGACGAGCAGGTTAGCAGAGCCGACCAGCCCAGTGCAACAGGCTTTGTTGCATAAGTAACGCCTATTTTTTTTATACGAGAGAGCGTTCCCCTCTCTCGTGCTCTCATCCCTCATTTCACTTGCGTTGACAGACGACGATGTTTTCCCGATGCATTGTTGCGGCTGTGTTGCCGACAATGTTGGATGGGCTGTTCTTGGCTGGCATGCGTTTGTTAGGGATACTGCGCACAATCGTATGCTTATGCGCAAAGCCGTGCATCGCGAAGGCAGAGACAACAAACTCATCGGTAGGCAGCGTGATACCTTTGACGCGGCGATTGCCGACGACGTAGCACACTGTTGCACGTGGAGAAAGCGAGGCAGCTACCGAGTTGATGCTGTGCTCAAGATCAACATAAAAGTCTGCTACTTGCGCGGCTCTTTTAGCATCAATAGCAGCAATTTTTTCAATAGCGGGGGTTAGCGATGCGCTGTGTGGTCTTTGCGTTGTGCGCCCGCCTCCCATTGCCAAGCGATCTATTTTTTTTGCATGTGGCAAACCAATCCATTCAGCGGATAAACGACTATACTGCCCATAGGCAACGGTTGTCTGCGAATCACCATAAGGTGGCGAAGTGATTACCAAGTCATAACTAGCCATAGGACATGGCAAGCTGCCTTGGATACTGTTTGCTTCTAGCACCGTGGCGTTAACTTTCTTGCGCGCCCCAAGATAATGCCCCAAGCCTTGCCGATTGCGGTTTAGCTTTTTACTAAAAATAGAGAATACATCAGGACTGAAATTTTCTAAACTTTGTGGTGGCATGCGATAGAGTTTGAACTCACCTTTGCGGGTGTATGACGCTTCCCGCACTGTTTCAGAGAAGGCCACCCAAGCAAAATTGCGACTCGCACTGTCTTTTATATCGTTGATAAGAGAGCGGAGAAAGGCAAGACGTGCAATCACATCATCTGCAAACCAAAAATTAAGATTAGTAACTTCAGGCACTGCTCGACTTGGCACTTTTCGCTTAACACGAGACATGGCAGCATCCAGATTATGCACAGTGCCATCGATTGTGTTCAGAGAGACAGGTGTTAACTTGCTGGTGGCGATGAGACGCACCAGTGGGTTGATATCACAACCAACGCTGTGCATGCCAAACAACGATGCTTCAACTAGCGAAGTGCCTGTGCCGCAATAGGGATCGAGCAGCCAGCCACCCTTTTGCCCATATCGACGCAAAAGCTCACGCGCAATCTGTGGGATCATCATTGCAGGGTAAGCGTGAAAGCAGTGCGTGAATTCTTTGGTGTCAGCCGTGCGAAAATCCCAAGCACAGTCCTGATATTTTGGGGCTGGGTTGTTCATGCTAACCGCTTCCGCTTGCCAAAACACAGTTTCATAAATTTTTGGTCAATTCTGAAACCTGTGCCGTGATTTCTTACTACCCCGCTTTCTTTCAGATGCATCCTTATATCGACAACGATAGAGCCTGCCCTAATCAATTCCAGTAGGTTGCTTGTATCAGGCTGTGTCAATAAATAAGCTTCGTTGAACCAAAATTCTTCCTTTCCATTTGAGTTAGTGCGAGTGTCTGCATAGACCATCACTAGGGCGAGCATCTTTTTCTTGAAGGCAGAGATGAGATGCTCACCATGCCACTCGGCAATGAGTGTCTTGTCCAGCTGATAAAGCCTGACCCTACTCCGATCAACCCTTATGAACAGTCCCTGGTTGTTCGGATGTGCGCTAACGGTGCAGTACAAGGATGGACGGCCTTCTGTGTCTATGTAGCCATAAGTTTCAATCAGTTCCCGCTGCTTAAGCTTCCAAACACCACGATTGAAGGTGAACATCGTTACTCGGTTTGTAGCCATATTTCGCTGTGATTTGAGTTCTACAATGCCTAAATCGGGCA
The DNA here is from genome assembly GCA_028877195.1 of Pseudomonadota bacterium. GTDB lineage: Bacteria > Bdellovibrionota_B > Oligoflexia > Oligoflexales > JAPPIL01 > JAPPIL01. Next base: position 6,580 of record JAPPIL010000184.1, on the reverse strand, counting down.
GCTTGAGATTGTTTTCCGTGATACCGAGCAGCGACTCTAGTGTGCAGCCAATCCCTGTATTGCCCTTGCGGAGTGAGGAAACATAGCCTCTACGACGAAGTTCCGTGAGCTTGTCTGTCAATTCACCAATACCGCTCGGACTGCGATCAGACACAAATGTATGACCCATAGTTTATGAATTAGTTAACCACAGAGTACACTCTACCTATTAGGATTTCAAAGCTTATCTTGTTTTGGAGTTGCCCCCCCCTACCTTTGTGCCACAACATAAAATCGTCGTGGTGCTGGATAACCTTCAATGGTTGTTTTGCCATCAGCGTTGAGAAAATCCTGCAAGCTTGCGATTGGCGACCAGCTTGTTGCTCGCTGTTCGGCAGGAGACAAGGGGGCATCGTAGAATATGTTGATATTACGAAAGTTCGTGCGCTGTAGCCAATTCATCAACGCCGCACGAGTAGGCAGATACCAAGTTCCAGTTGCACCAGCATAGGTTTTGCGCGGTAGCAAAAGAAATTCCCCCTCACCAGCGATACCTTGACAGTCGATTATCACCTTACCGCCCCGCACAAGACTATGGTGGATAGTGCGTAGCACTGACACTGGGTCAAGCTGATGGTATAAAATACCCCAGCAGAGCACGACATCAAAGTAAGCTTGATAATGTCGCAGATGCTCGACCCCAAAAGGCTCAAAGTAAAGATTAGCGGCTTGGATATACTGCTGTAAAAAGTGAAAAGTGAAGTAACAACGCAGGTTTGGTTCAAAGCCAACGACAAACTCTGGCTTGTCAGCAAGCAGCCGCAACATGTAGTAACCGTTATGGCAACCGATGTCCGCAACCCGCTTGCCTGCCACCTGTAGGTGCGGCGACATGCGCGCAAACTTCCAGTCAGAACGCCACTCCCCATCGATAGCAAGACCAAAAATCTCAAACTGCCCCTTCTTCCAAGGCTTAAGAAACTCACAGCGTTGCCGTAATTCATCTCGCTCCGCGGCATTTACACTTGCTGCCGTGCCAATCTTCACTACCCCATCAGTGCTATAAGGCACAGCAGCTGGCGACACATACAAGTGATGGTAGTCATCAAGTTGACTCGCAACCTTGGCGATCGCCGCTGCCCGCACTGCACCGATAGCAGGAGGCACAGGGTAGTCATCTTGCCCCTTGCATAGTAGATGGTCGTAAAAGTTCACTCGGTGGTTAAGATAGACGTGTCAGTAGTAGCGATAGAGTCGAGCATTGATTTGGCAATGATAAATAGCTCCTCGCTATCATCATGCTTGAGATAGAATTTTTCGTCATCGTGCTGCCAAATCATCACCACCAACTGCTTGCTACTAGTAGTGGTGGCAGGCTGCTCGCCTTCAGCATCGCTTGCTTGGGTGCGGACAGTCAATACAACTTTATGAGCTGCACCCTTGCTGGTGATAGCATTAGCTTCAGCCTTGGCTGCAAACCCAAGTGCTTCAGCTGTCTCCCACTCATCAAGCAAAACTTGGATATTCGTATGCGCAGACGCTTCAGGATTGCGAAGTTTAAGCTTAACAGAATCATCGTTCACGTTAGCATTGCGATACCACTTACCTTCAACATGACGATAAATTTCGCCATCAACCTCAACCTGCTCAATGTCCGCAGATTTAAAGGCAAAGACCCTATGGTCGCGAAAGTTTGCGCTCAAGTTATTAACCGTCTCTTCAAATAGCGCAGGAATTTTAAACACCACCTTGCTCGCATCAAAAGCTACCAACAAGTTGCCGCGATCACGCACAAAGGATAAACTCTTCGTCTCCCCTGTGCTCAATTCAAAAACAGCAGTCATCACCAATGCCTTGGCACTGCTGAACTTGTCAACCAGCGCGGCAGCAGGGTTATCAAAAAATTTCTCGACTCGCACCCGATTGAACTCGTCGATAAATTCCCGCACCTTGCTCTGCGAAGTCGTGAACGCTGCAGGTTGCTGTAATTGAAACTCACTGTCCTTGCGCTCAACGACGTAGCTATGTTTTTTATCCTGATGCCAAAAAGAAATGCTCTTGATGTTCTCACGGTCAAGTGCCACCAACTCTTTAGCACGGAAAGAAAAAAGACTCTTGGCGGTTGAAGTTAGAATATACTGACTGCCGATATACACCTTGCCGTCATCGCCGTCATCAGTGCTAAAGTAAGCGCTATACCCAACAGGCGACTTGTCCCCTAGCCTTAACGTCAAACTAGTAGCCGCACCGTCGGTAGCATCGCCTGCCAAAATAATCGTGCGCCGCGGTTGATCAAGCCCATACTCTGCCAGATCAAGGTTATCTTGACTCGAAGGGTCTGAAATTACGCGGTCATAGCGATAGTCAAGCACCGTCCTGATAAAATCCTCGACCTCTGCTGTATCAGCACGAGCAGCAAGTGGTGCGGTAACTCGCCAACGCCCATCTATTTTTGCAAGCGTTAGCTCGGTTGTCTTTGCCTCACCAGTATTATCGTCAGTACCCTTCGTTGCGCTTGGCGACTGCTCACCTGCTTGTTGTTCGGAACTTATGCCGACATCACGATAGACAATCTTGGTAATCTCTTCAGCTTTCAAGCTGGTAAGGGACTTGCTGGTTTTTTCTTCCTCGGCTTGCTTCTCGGTGCGCCAATCATCCCACATCGCAACGCCACCAACAGCCAACAGCACCAGCAATAAGATCAACGGTGTTTTGATTTTCTTGATTATCTGGATAACTTGCATGGCTTGCTCTATCTACATTGACCGCCGTTTCAGCCAGTGAACGATGCCACTGCCAAGAAACACGCAAGGATAAAGATAACACATCATAAATAGCAGCAGATGACTCATGGTCGTGTTCAACGCGATAGAACTCTTGGTTATATCTTTGGGACGCAACGAAATAAAGTCCTCATCCTCAAGCATAAAATTAGTCATGTTCACAAACATGTCGCGATGCTCAATCATCGTCTGCGTCCCCTGATTGCGAGCAAAATGTGAACTGCCCGTAACCAGCAATCTAATCTGACTATGCTTTTTGGCGGCATCATCATCAGCGTCGTCCTCGTCCTTTGCATCGGCATCATGCTCGTCATGCCCATGCCCGCTGTGAGGGTCGTCTTCCTTGCTGGTCTTGCCTGTCGCTACCGCGATGACAGGGAAACTTTGCCCCGAATCAAAACGATCATCATCAATTGCTTGTAAATCCGATTCACTCGCAACATCCTTGAGACGGACGATTGACTTTGAAGTGCTTGCCACTAACTGCACGCTCATTTTATGCTTATTGTCATCAATCTTGCCCAGCGAGCGCGTATTCGGCATCAACAAGGTCGTCGCCGAACTCTTGGAAAAATCTTTGGTAACACTGTGATAAGCATCAAAGTCCGTTACCAGCGCATTGTTTTGACCGAGCAACATCGCCCGCGGATCATTGGGTGGCAATAGCAATAAGTCATTCTCAACTTTAATGCCAAACTCAGCCAACATAGCCGCTAGATTATCGACCTTCGTTACCGCATCAAGCATGACCATCAAAGCTTTGCCTTGCAGCACATAAGCACGCAACAAGTCGATCTCTTGCTGGCGAAGGTCGTATTTTGGCCCCGCAATAATCAGCAGGTCTGCGTCGTCAGGGATACTGCCCCGCTCCAAAATGTTCAGACGTTCAGACTTGTATTTGTTATTCGCAAGCTCCTGCACCACAATGTCATAGCTGTCCGCACTGCGAGTCGTTAACTCTCCCTCGCCATGCCCCGAAGTAAAGTAGATGTTCTTTGACTTGTCCTTCAAGACCTTGACCAATGCATTGGTAAGCTTCTCTTCCGTGAAGGTAGCAAATCGTGCCTCTAAATCCCCCCTACGGATAATGACCGTGTTCGTTGTCGTTAGCTTGTCGGCGATCGCACGAGTCGGGTGTTTGTTGGGATCAACATACTCAACGGTAAGTTCCGCCCCTGCGTTGCGATACTTGTCAAGCAAGTCAGTGAAAGTCGTCTTCATCGCAGGGTCTTGAAAGTAGGCAGTCGCACTTATTTGCTGATTTTGCTGATCGGCTGCTGCATTAGCAGTGGACGCTTTGATCTTTGCGATAATCTTCAGCGATTGGTCAGAAAGGGTGTTTGAACCCGAACGCGATACATCAACACTCGCATTGAAAGTCGGACGCGTAGAAAGATTTGCGACCCCAACAACTATCAATAACACCAACAAAACCGTAATCCCAGAACTTGTGCCAAACTTTGCCCCCTTGCGTTGGACAAAACGTTTGAAGTTCTTGATGTCCCATGACACCCACGCAACGATCAGCGCAAATGCTAACACATAACTGGAGATGCCAATCCAACCGATGTCAGGATACTTGGACTTTACCGCCGCCCCTAGTGCCGCCACAAACAGTGCTACAAATGGTAAAATTATTAAATCGGCACGCATGTTATCTCCACCGCCTTGAGTCTAATACAACATTAGTAAAGAATAAAAAGACCGAAGTGAGACAGACAAAGTAAGCCACGTCTTTCACCGTTATCAAACCCTTGACCATGTTCTCCAAGTGTCCCCAGAAAGCAAGATACATGAGCAAGTCTTCCATCATCCCGCCGCCCGAAAGGGTCTGGGCAATCCAATTTAAAATTAACAGCAAAAACAGCACTAGCATCGTGAACATGAAGGCTAAAAATTGATTCTTGGTCATCGACGAAATCCAAATGCCGATCGCCAACTGGGTGCTAATCAGAAAAAGTAAGCCCAGATAACCAGATAGCAGCACGCCGATGTCGGGGTTGCCATACTTGGCTGTGAAGAGCACGATGACCATTGAAGATAATAGCACTAATGACATCACCATCAATGCCGCCAGATATTTTCCCAGCACAATGGAGATTGGTCTAATCGGAGCAGTTAGCAACAACCGAATAGAGTGGCTTTTGTTTTCTTCCGCAAACGAAGCCATCGTTACCGCGGGGATGATCAATAGCAAGATAAAGTGAGTGTTGTTGAAAAGTGCTCGAAACAGTTGCTCAAGCTGCGGGGCATGCCCACCCATCGCAGGTGCACGCTGCTGCATGTTGATGAAACTCTCAAGGAAGCTATGGAAGAAAAAACCCATAAAAATGAGAAAGAAAAAGAATATCGCCATCCCTTTTGGTGATGAAAAAAAGCTGACAAAATCTCGCCGTGCTATCGTCCAAGTAACGGCAAAGCTAGGTCGCATTTAGGATCTCCTTATTTCGTAACTTGAAAGAAAACATCTTCTAACGTTTTTGCTTTCAGTGCTAGTTCGCGCAAACCAAACCCACCATCGAGCACCTTGCGGGCAACCTTATCGGTGGTGTCGGCTGCTGCGCCCTGACGCAATGCAAAACTAATCGTATTAGATTCTAGCCGCGGCACTGCGATACCATCGACTCCCTCCAACTCTGATACAAGCTTGGCAGCGTTGCGCTCAACTCGCAAAATATATGAACGCTCGGATTCCATCTCTTCAACGAGATTGTGATACGTGCCTTCACGCACGATTGTGCCTTTGTGAATGATGATTATCTTCTCACATACTTGCTCAACTTCTGAAAGAATGTGTGAACTCAAGATAATCGTATGCTGACCTGCGAGTGATTTGATCAACTCACGGATATGAACGATTTGATTAGGGTCAAGACCTTCGGTCGGCTCGTCTAATACGAGGACTTTAGGGTCATGCACCAATGCTTGTGCGAGAGCAACTCGTTGCCGATAACCTTTCGAGAGATTTCCGATGATACGATGCTCAACACTGTGGAGTTCTAATTTGCTCAAAACTTCAGCAACACGAGTAGCAATCTTATCGCCTCGCAAACCATGCAATTTAGCAGCAAAGACGATAAATTCACGCACCACCATCTCGGTATGTAGAGGCGGGATGTCAGGTAAATAGCCAAGCTTTGCCTTCGCTGCCAACGGTTCAGCGGTGATGTCATGACCAAAGATTTTTACCTCGCCACGATCAGCACCCGAACAACCGCACAGGATGTCCATCGTTGTCGTCTTGCCAGCACCATTAGCACCGAGAAAGCCGACAATCTGCCCCTCTTCAACCTTAAAACTAATGTCGTTGAGAACCTGAACACCACCGAATGACTTTGCTAAAGAGTTTATTTCGAGCACGGAAAATTCCTTATGTAGATACAGAGTTGGTGTATAAGACTTGCTTTGGTGTGATGCATACGACTACCCAGATGACTGTTCGTTTCAGGGTGAGTATCGGCATAGGGGTGTTCTTCAACATCTAGACTCCCCCTGCACCCCCTTCTTAAGTAGTTTCTTGTCTCAAGCATACGTGTTTCTCTCAAGGGTTGGCAGATTACGCACATGTTTATCTGGTGCTTGCCATCGCTTCCAAATCAACCGCCAAAGATTTTACAAAAATAATCATGCTCTTGTCTATTATGTTTAAGAAAGATGATGGCAATGACCTCCGCATAAAAAAAATCCAGTTAATGCCAGCGAAACAGGCTTTTAGCGACGAGTGTCGCGACAAGGGTGTAAACTATCAGCAGGAAAATTTGTGGGAGCAAAGCGGTGATGGACAAGCCGTTGAGGGCGATAGCTCGCAGTCCTTCCGC
>JAPPIL010000169.1 GCA_028877195.1 Pseudomonadota bacterium | reverse complement strand
ATATGGCAAAGCGACGGGGATATTTAAGACCATTACGACCAGATACCCGAATTCCAACTTTGCTGGTGAGTCGTTTTTTGCGCTAGGTGATTACTATTTTGAGCGCTCTGATTTTAATCAAGCAATCGCTAACTACAAGTATGCTTCAAAATATAAACGCTCAAAACGCTATGGCTGGTCATTGTTTAAATTAGGCTGGTCTTACTACAACATTGGTGAGTTTAAAAGATCCCTCCAAACTTGGCGCAAGGCGGTGCAGTTCTCCAAACAGGCGCAAAACAAAAACAATATCCGTTTGCGTGAGGAAGTTCTTCAAGACATGATTTATGCGTTTGCTGAACTTGATATGCTCAATCAAGCGATTACCTACTTCCGTATTCATGGTTCAAAGCAAAACATAACGAGCACGCTGGAAACATTTGCGCAAGTATTTATCAGTCAAGGCAAGTTTGAGAGTGCTATTCGTGCCTACCGCCGTCTGCTGTCTACCGACCCTTACTATGACAATGCACCAGAGATTAACAAGGAAATCGTTGGGCTTTACAATGAGTTAGGCAAAAAAGAAACGATGTGGAAAGAACTTGGCTTAATGCCTACCCGTTACAGTCAGTCAAGCGCTTGGGCACGCCGCAATGCTAACGATAGGACGCTCGTCGCTGACGCACAGAAAATGGTGAAAGAGCGGATTTTATACTATGCGAAGTTGGCGCATGTTAGCGCTCAAAAGAAAAAGGGCGACCCGATGCCGTTGCTCAAGGAAGCAGAGCGTGGTTACAAGACGTTCTTAAGGCATTATGGCGATGCGCAGGAGAGTTTAGAGATTAAATACTTGCTAGCCGATGCGTTGTTTCTACAGAAGGAATATATCGCAGCTGCGAATGTTTACATGCGTATCGTCAAGACCGACCCCGCGCTAGCGGTGATAACCTACAAAAACAATAAAAAAGAAAACATCCATGCTAAAGCCGCCAAATATATGCTGGAAGCAAGATTCCTTGATTTTAAGCCAGAATTTCAAAAAATTATCAAGCTTAAGCCAGATTCAAAAAAATCCCCTAGACCATTGAGTGTCAAGGCAAAGGGATTCATCAATGCCTGTAATGTTTACTTGCGCTTGTATCCAAAAGACAGTGCCAAGCGCAAGGAGTGTGATGTTCACGTTACAGAAATTTATTACCGTATGAATCACACGAAGGAAGCAAGAGTGCGGATGCTAATGATGGCCAAGCGTTATCACAAGCAACCAGAGGGGATTAAAGCCGTCGAAAATATTATCCCTCTATACAGTAGCGACAAGATGGCAATGAGCACGGTGTTGAAGCAACTATTAGCCATTCCAAGTTACAAGCAAGGCAAGATCGGTGCGAAACTGCGCAAGCTTCATCTTGGGATTAAGGTAGATAACATAGAGGCAATCAAGGGTGATGCGCCAAAAGCCAAGCGCTTTGAGGATTTGGTTAACAAGAATCCCAATATAGAGAATGCCGACCGTCTCTTATACAACGCTGCAGCTGGCTATGTGAATGCTGGTGATTTTAGGTCAGCGATTAGGGCTTACAGCAACTTGGTTAAAAGATACCCGAAATCAAAACTCGCAGTAGAGGCGGTGCTGCGCCTTGCTAAAATATACGATAAGAAACTCCAGTATCGGTTAGCAGCTCGCTATTACTTTGATTACGCCGCTCGCACTCCCAATAAGGATGCGGTGTATCGCTCGTCGTTGACCCGTTCTTGTGAACTTAAAATTTTTTCCAATGATAGCGACATGTATTCCGTTTGTTTGCGATTGCTACAGATAGATAAGAACAACTACAAAATCGTGATGCAGCGCTTGATTGAGACCCTATGGTTGGAAAGAAATTTCAGCAGTTTACAGACGCTAATCTTGGGTAGTTATCTCAATAAAGTGCCTCTCTCTCTAAACGAGACGATAGCCGCTTACTACTATCTCTATCGGGCGGCGGCTGCGCAGGGCAAGGCTGGTGGTGCTTATGCAAATAGAGTTACGGCGACGTTTGGGCAGAACCCAAACGCGGTCGGTGGTGAGGCGCTCAAGTATGTTGGTGAGATTGAGTTTGCCAAAGTGGACGGGGCGCTTAACAAGTTTTTAAGCATTAAATTGAGCGGTGGCAATGTCAATGCGATGCTGCGCTCTATGCAGGTTAAGTCAGCGGAGCTGAATAAGCTTGAAGCTTTGTATGGTCGGGTCTTGAAAACAAAAGACTCTTACTGGGGGGTAGCGGCGTTCCATCAGATGGCGGTGGCAAATATCCATTATGCGCAGAATCTGCTGAACCCACCGCAAATCAAAGGCGCAAAGATAGCCGATGTTAAGAAGCAGTTAGCACCACAAGCAAGCATCTTGCACAATAAAGCAAAAAAGTTTCTTGCTAATGCTCAAAATACAATCAGAAGGTATCAGATTGCCAGCCCTTGGGTGGCGAAAGTTAATTCGCAGATAGGGCTGCTTTCCGCCCGCAAGCGCAGTTTCAGGGAGTGGATAGACTTGCCTGATTTTATTGGCTACGAAGTTTCTAAATTAGCGCGAGCAAACTAAAGTGTATAAACTCATCTACATTCTATGCCTGCTGGTTGGTTGCTCTACGATGTCAAAGAAGCAGGGTAGTGGCAAGCAAAGTGCTGATAATAATATTGACGATGATGGTTTTGGAGGTAGTGGCAGCAGGAGGCGAAGCTACTCTGGTTCAACGTTTACGATTAGTTTAGGCTTGAGCAAATTTAATCACCCCAACCTTTCGTATACACGCATCAATGGTTTGATAGATAGGATAGATTCCAAGACGAACAAGACCGCAGCGGACTACGAGGAGCTTATCTCTTTACAGGCAGTTGCGAGAAAGTCATATGACAAAATTTGGTCAGACTCACAAAAGCTGGCGGCTTTGCTGCGCACGGGTGAAGATATTGCCGACAGGACAAAACTAGATCTTGGCATCGCAGCAT
>JAPPIL010000193.1 GCA_028877195.1 Pseudomonadota bacterium | reverse complement strand
GCATGGCGTTTGCTCTTAACTAGTTGGACGCGTTACGAGAGGCATCAGCAAAATCAAACGAATAAACAGAGGTAAAGAGCAAGAAGGCAGACAAAGATGGGCAAGAAGAACAGTGGGCTACTCTCCAAATGGCAAAAGAAGAGCCAAACCACTCAAGAAGAAACTAACTCCGATAATGAGAAAAAAGCCTTAAACTTTAATCCAGATGATAACAGCGATAAACCATCCCCCAAGCTGGAAAAACTTCCCAACAAATTTGAACTAGTCAAAAGAAGCGAACCACCATCAACTTTTGGCAAACACTCTAATGCTGCCGAAATTGAGAGACTCTTGGGTTCAAAGACTAGAGCAAAGAAGAAACGCTTACAGTACAAGACAAAGCAAAGAAAGAAACGAATCGCACAACTAAAGACGGCCATCAAGATCCTGCTATTGCTTTGTGTCGTCTATGCAAGCATGGCTTGGTGGCAACGGCAGCAGTTTGATTTTGCCAATAGCAGCCCCCAGCAATTACTACAAACAGTCTACGAAACCGCAAAAGACGAGTTAAGAAAAGTTAACCGTGCCTCTGACCAAGCACTAGATGCCGATGCTTGGACACACCCTAATCTACCAGCGAATACTTACAAACAAGCAACCGACCATGGCGAAATGGACTGCCTTGACATATTAGGGGTGGAAAAGCCAGCCGAAGTAGGAAGCAAATTGATATTTGCGGAGTGCGCTTATGTCAATGGTGATGTTAATCGCAGCTATGAGGTTCTCGATGCCCAAGCTGCAACATTGCAGCAAGAGTCCCTACTACTATATGTCATGCTCTTGCTGAAGAGACATGAGTTTGGCGAAGCGGCAAAGTTTCTGCACGGCAAATGTCGCAGACAAGCAAGCAGCAGCGCAATGTTTTTCCCCTGTCTAGCCGATGCCCTTTATCAAACAACAGTTAACGGGTATAGCAACACGCAGACAATCGCCCCCAAAGACGAACATTCACGCAACCCCTACGCCGCACTTTACTGGCTCGTTGAGTTTCTCAAGACTGGCAGCACCGACATCAGCAATAATAGCATCCAAGACGCGATCGCCATCGCATCAGCTGCAAAGCGCCCAGCCGCACTTGTGTATATTTACGAAGCGCTGGCAAGCCACATTTATCTGAAGGGTAGCCAAGCAAGCATGCGCCAATTGACCTCACAAGCTCAAAGAACACCACGCATGGGTGGAACTGTTGCTCTCCAGTGGGTTGGGGCGTTAGCACAAGCAAAGCCCGCCAAATTTGGGGTGGGAAAAGCTTACAGACTGGTCGCCACGATTACTAGCGGCTACCTAAAGCTTTGCGATAACATGAACTTTCTCACACCTATTGCCTATACAGGTGTGCGTGATGGCCGCATAAGAGACGTATTAGAAGAATTGCGCAGAGTGCAGGATTGTTATCAAGGTCGTAACTGGAGAAATCGCAGCGGCTTGCAGACTATTGATGCTTGGAAAATTCGCATTGAGATTGCGCAGGACAAGTATCGGCAGGCTGCAAAACTTTTGCGCAAGTATCGGTCAAACTATGGCGAAAATGTTTTTTATTATCATTATACTGGGGCGTTACAGCTTAAGATATTTAGACATAAGGCAAAGTTCAAAACCGTTGCCAACAACTTCAACAAAAGCCTATTGGCACGCGAGAGCTGGGAATCAAACTACTGTATGGCAGTTCTTCACGCTTACATGAAAAAATATGTATCAACACATGAGTATATCACTACCATCCAGTCTAAATACCAGCAGTCAGAGTATAGCAGCTGGTTGTTCATGCTGGAAAATGAAACTTTGATCGCTCGTGGCAAGCTCGACAAGGCGATAAGCAATTTGACTACTCATCTACGCACTAACCACTCTGCGTTCAGAGCTTACGAACTATTGATTAGGGCTTATCGTCGCCAAAATAAGCATGCAAAAGCATTGGAGCTGCAAAAAATTTTCAATAAGGTTATCAAAACTATTCCCTACTACAGCACTGATGAGGGTGCAGCGTCGCCAATGGGTGCGTTGGCTTTGATTTAGCATGACACATCGGTTTCGGTTTTTTTCTCCCGCCTGTTCTTCATCTGCATCCGATGGTGCGGAGCAAATTGTTTTACGCGACGAAGAGGTGAAGCATCTCAAAATTGTGCGGCTACAAGTAGGTGGTGAATTTGAGGTATTTGACGGGCAAGGTGTGGTTTATGCCTGTGTCTTACACAGCATCAGCAAAACTACGGCACTATGTGAGATCAAAAGCAAAACCTACACACCAGCACCACAAACAAAGGTAGTCGCCGCGCTAGCGATTCAACAACCTAATGTGTTTAGTGAGGTATTACGCTCATTGGTGGAGTTGGGTGTTGATCGTTTCGCACTATTTCGCCATCAGCGTGATGCGCTGTTCAAGTTACGACGACAGGAGCATTGGCAAAAGATAATCCTCAACGCCTGCAAGCAGGCAAAACGAGCATGGTTGCCAGACGTTACGCTACTGCATACTTGGCAAGCGCTATTAGATTATGTGCGAAACTATGATTGCGTTGTCCTTGATAAAAGTGGCGAACATGGTTTACTTGCCCTCAAGCCGCAAGGCGATGTGTGTTTTGTTGTCGGTGCTAGCTGTGGCTATGATGCTGCTGAATTAGCGAGTCTACAAAGCCTCCCGACAGCGCGGGTGGTGAGTCTTGGCAACAATACCTTGCGAGCAACGACAGCCGCTATCTATGTCGGCGGGGTGCTTTGCGAACGTAGGGGAAGATGATATTTATCCGCACTTTTGTTGCATAAGTAATGCCTATTTTTTTTTATGCGAGGAGCGTTAGTCGCTCTATGAGCGACAGACTCTGCGCTCATTCGGAAAGACCAAGCAAGCTTGGTCTTTGCCTCATTTCACTTGAGTTCCCCTCCTCGCGCTCCTCCCCTCATATGAATGACCGCTGAGCAAGAGAAGA
>JAPPIL010000034.1 GCA_028877195.1 Pseudomonadota bacterium | reverse complement strand
TTTTTCAACATTTTTTTTTAATATTTATTCTATTACAAATTTTTTCCCCCCCCCCCCCGGGGGGGTGCCCCCCCCCGCCCCCCCCCCCCCCCCCCCCCCCCCCCCCCCCCATACTAAAAAGAGATGTTACTTATGCAACAAAGCCCCGCAAGCCCCCTCCTAGACCACGTGCCTTTGGGCACTTAGTGCGCCTATCGGCGACTGTTTACTCGGATAAAAACAAGTGCCTTTGGGCACTTGTTTTTATCCGATAATCAACTGGCACAAGCATACGCACGCGGCGTTAACGTCAAAGCAAAGTCTTCCAATACACCGTCATAAGCTTGACGCTTGTCCTCTACTTCTAACGTCCAAGCACCCTTGCCAGTATAACCATTCAAAGCTTCCGTTATATCCAGCTTGAAATCAGTTTGACCATTGCCACGCCCAAAGAAGGATTTGACCAGTATCCGCTCATTGCGCAATTCACCAGTATCAGGGTCTATCTGTTGTGGTGGCACTAAATAAACCGACACATCACCAATGTATGGATGCTTGATCGCAAACGTCAGCTCGGCGGACAATATCTCCGCCCCAGTTGGCCAGTCGCTAACTTCAACACTGCGGCTAACCATGCCCACCGATGGAATCGCCGCTGGCAACCCTAAAGCTTGGTGTAAAAGTCTCTCGCCAACCAAACGCCCAACCGTAAACTCCCGCACAAACGACTTGTCTCGCCTATGAATACTCGTATCAATCGCGACAGCAAAACTCTCACCACAAGGAGTGTTACGGCGCAAGCGAAATGATACTGGCTTGGTGCTTGTAGTCGCCGTGCCTGCAGCAAGCTTATCCCAAACAACCTCCTTGTTCTCCCATATCAACCACTTGTTAGTAGACGAGGCCTGCCCCTGTAAGTCAGTAATTTCATCAGCCGTTAAGTTTTCCATGTTCAGATGAATGTCTATCTTCTCGCCAGGTTCAATGATGCGATTGGCATTGCCTGCCTTTTCTTCCACCCTAGCGTCTAACAGATCAATCAACAGACAACGCCGCTCCGAAGCTGCCAATCCATGCTGACCAAATGACTCGTTGATTACACAAAAATTAGGAGAAGAGTCGCCAAGATTGGCATTGTCGTCGTCGATAACAAGCAACGCATCATATACCTGCGTATAAAGATCGGCAGTATACACCATCTTGAATGCTAGACGACGCAGGGTATCAATCGCTTGGCTCTCACCATAATCGATGCGCAACAGCTTATACATGTCCCAAAAAGTGCTGCCGATAATACGACCTTCAGCATGCACTCCACCCTTTGCGTCCTGCGGATAAATGCGGTCAGGCTCAAGATCTCTCACCACCCGACCATTAGTGCCAAAACCGATACCAACGATATTAGAACGAGTAATCAACATCGCGACAATATCACCTATCCCTTCCGAGAAGGCACGGTCATTGATCCCACCCGTGTTAGCATCAAACCCATGCCCCCACTCATGATAGATGACATCGGTAATCAAGCCAGTGTTCGCACATTTGTCGCTACCAGAATAGAAGTTAACCGTGCCACGACGCGTGTCCCAATGCGCATTACAGGTGCTGGAAAGATTGGTATGAGCATGCAACGTCTTATCAAACCAAGGCGATTCTACATACTGTTCAGCAAGACGGACGATCTTATCGGTATGATAATAAACCATCGTCTGTGCCATCTGCTTATCCAAGTGTGGCACTGCGTCGCTACGCGGCACATGCACCTCCCAGTTGTTATCCTCCTGCTGCGCACCGACCGCTGCCAGCAATGTTCCCGTAATGTTGACGATCTTCACCTTCTCGCCACTCAAACCTTTTAGGAACGGCTGATATTGGGCAGGCAATTGAAACCAACCACGCAAATCAGACATAATCTGCGGCAAAGTATTGGCAATCCCAGCATCTGGAACTTCGGTTTCCTCTGGCTGCAACTCCCGCACCCCAACATTAACCGCAGGCAAAGGGTACGTCTCGGTGTTGCCACCATACCAACGTTCCTGCACCGCTGCTTGAACTATGCCCTCGACCTGCGGTGCATCGCCATTACCTGCATCAACATGATTGTGGAAATGCTCGTTGTGGAATAGCCGTGTCGGTATCACTTCATAAACTTTGCCAGTCAAGGCACTGATTTGCACCTGATGCTCATCACCATGCTGCTGTTCGTAGTTTTTTACAGCCAGCAACTCATAACCATGGGCATGTGCATAAACACGGTAAGTATCAGGCAATGCCTTGTATTCGTTTGCTCCAACTTCTTGCTGAAGTATCGCCTGCAACATACGATCAGACAGTTCTCCTCCTGAACGCTCTGCCACCACCGCTTCACTAAAGGTGCGGTTCACTATCTGCACTAACCGACCGAACTTGAACCGAAACCCAAGTGCAGCATCTTCAATCAAAATATCATTGCGATAAACACGATAAGTAAAGAATGCCTCCGAATCAGAAATGTAAGTCGCTGCCTGGTTCAAACGCAACTCTGCTGCCGTTACCCCCAGCACCTTGCGATTAGCAGCGATAAAATCCACCATAACTTGGTAGTAGTTGAAGTTAGGTGCTTCGTTAGCAGCCTGCAGCCGCGTCCACAACCGCACCTCGCCTGATCGCTTATCTCGACGCAACAGGTCGGTGCTTGGCTGCACACCGATGATGTTGGCTTGGGCATCGTATTGCCCCTGTGATTCAACCTCTGGACGCACCACTCTTGTCTGAAATTCTTTGGATGGTGTGGTATAACCCAAGAGTAACAACGATGGCAGTGCCACCAAAAACAAACGAACACACACGGTTCTCCCCTCCTCATGATGCGACGCACAGAAAACCTCATGCCTCTGCGCTTTGGAAAGATAACTTTGTGATAATTATAGCATATTTCATAACCACAACGATAGCTGATTTCAAGCGAGATGCAGGATGTTGCCTGTGTTTAGCGAGCGGTCTAGGAGG